>JAGNEZ010000054.1 GCA_018003015.1 Phycisphaerae bacterium
GGAATGGACGGTGGGGGGGCGTGAGAAGCTTGCCGCCAAGGAGTATCGTTACCTCTCGCCGGTGGTTATGGTCCGGAAGGCTGACCGGCGGGTGGTTGCCCTTCATTCGGCGGCCCTGACGAACAAGCCGGCGATCGCGGGGATGCAGCCGATCGTGAACCGTGCGGAGGCGAGTCTGGCGGGTCTTCGGGTTCAGCTTGGACTGGCCTCGGACAGTGAGGTGGAGGCGGTTCTGGTTGCGGCCGAGGAGCGGCTGAGCCTGCTGGCCCGGGAGTCCCTGCTTCGTGAGGCCAGTGAGCGGGTTCTGGGGGCGATGCGGAGTGGTCGTCTGGTTTCGGCGCAGCGTGAGTGGGCGATGTCGCTGGCGATGAAAGACCCGGCGGGTTTTGAGGGGTGGCTGGCGACGGCGCCGCAGGTGGTGGTTCCCGGGCGGACCGATCCGCCGCGTTCGAAGGTGGAATGGGGGCGGGACCGGGAAGCGATCGCCGCCTCGGCGCGGGCCGTGTTTCGGTCGGATCCGAGCCTGGCTTTGCTGACCAGCGAGGAGGCCTGGGTGGGTGAGGCGTTGAGAGATGCTTTTGGAGGTAGCGGTTCCGGCGATTGGTGAGTAATGGGGGAGCGGGGGAGGAGGGGGACGAACGGGATGGCGGGTGCTGTCCGTCGTGGTCAGGTAGAAGGAGGTTGTGGGCGATGCCTTTGACGGCCAATCGGGACTTGGATCGGTACGTGGACCAGGAACTGCGTGCGTTGCCGGTGCGAGCGGGTGCGCGCATCTACAAGGGTGCGTTTCTGGGATGGAACAATGGGCACGTCCGGCCGCTCCTGGCGGGTGATTCATTCGCCGGGATCGCCTATGAGGAGAGGGACAACGCGTCGGGTGGCGACGGTGGGCGGGCGGTTCGGGTATTCACGATGGGGGATTTTGAGCACGTGTTGGCGGGCGCCTCGCGGACGGGCAACCGTTCGGCGGTTTATGCCTCTGCGGACAACGCCCTCACGGCGACGGCCGCGGGGAACAGTTTTGTTGGTTTCCAGCTGGAAGTATGCGGCAGCAACTTAATCCTGCTGCGGATTCAGACGACGCCGACGCCGCTGGCGGGCGGGGTGATGACCGGCGAGCTGGTTTCGGCGGGCATCAAGCACAAGGTGGTGATCAAGGCGAGTGCCGCGAGCATGGTGGTTGGAGCTGGCGATCTGGGAGGCGTGATCCTGGTGACGGGTACGACGGCGGGGGTGCTCGTTTTGCCTGCGGTCGCGACGGCGGGTGCCGGGGCCTGGTGCACGTTCATCAAGAGTGGAGCCTCCGGTCTCTTGACCATCGATCCGAGCGGCGGCGAGCTGATCGACGGAGCGGCGACGCACGCCGAGATGGACTCGAACGGCGACTCGGTGACCGTTTTCTGCGATGGGGCGGGTTGGGTGGTGGTGGCCAAGAAGATCGCCTGAAACCGCTGAGGATCGAGGACGGAGGGTGGATCGAGGAAGCCGTCGGCGGCTCAGGATTGGAGGGCGGCGGGCGTCTTCGGTCGCGGATGACAGATCGGCCAGGAAACACGAAAGGACGTCACACATGGCGGTGATCAACACGGGCTTGCTGACCAAGGGGCTGCGGAGCGAGTTTTTCGATCGCTTCGAGAAGACGGTGGTGTATTACCAGGATCTGGCGACGCGTATTGTGTCCAGTTCGGACGCGGAGACGTATCGCTGGCTGGGGACGGTTCCGCGGATGCGGGAGTGGGGCAACGGCCGGCTGGCCAAGGGGCTTCGGACGGAGCGATACTCGGTGGAGAATCTCAAGTACGAGGCCACGATTGAAGTGGACCGTGACGAGATTGCCGATGACCAGACCGGGCAGATTCGGGTGCGGATCGGCGAACTGGCCCGGCGGGCGGCGACGCACAAGGATTTTCTGATCGGGCAGCTCCTGACCAGCGGTGCGGGCCCGGGGTTTCACGGCTACGACGGGGTACCATTTTTCAGTGGTAGTCACATCTCGGGAGGATCGGGGGCGCAGGACAATGACGTGACCTACGCTGCGGCGGCCGCCGACAATCTGCCGACGACCGACGAGTTCAAAGGCGCCCTGAGGCAGGCGATCGCGGCCATGCTGTCGTTCAAGGATGATCAAGGCGAGCCGTTGCCGGTGGGCATGAACGGGATGGTATGCGTGGTTCCGCCGCCGATGCTGTTCACGGCGATGGAGGCGGTGAGTGCGACGGTGATCAATCAGACCTCGAATGTCATGGCCGGTGCGGCTCGGGTGATTGCCCTGCCCTGGCTGACGTCGGCCACGGTGTGGTATCTGCTCAAGACGGATGGCGTGGTCCGGCCGTTCATTTTCCAGGATCGCGAGCCGGTCGAGTTTGGGGCCCTGGCGGAGGAGAGCGAGGAAGGTTTCAAGCGTGAGAAGTTGCTGTTTGGTGTGCGGGCCCGGTACCGCATGGCCTACGGGTATTGGCAGTACGCGGTGCGGACGACATTCACGTGATCGGCGGGTGACGGCCGAGGGCGGGTGATACACGCGGGATGGCGGATGGCGAGAGCGGCCGGGTTGGGGGGATTGGCCGCCTCGCCTCGGTCATTCCGCGGTTCTGTTGGTTGGGGAAGATGGGGGGATAGGGTTTGGCCTGAGTGGTCCTCTGTTCATATAATGACGCCGCTTGCCACGAGGGTGGGGAATGAAGAGCAGCCTGCCGGGGCCGCTGGCGCCCGTCGGGGAGGAGGTCCGATGCGACGCATTGCGGTGATCAATCAGAAGGGTGGTGTGGGCAAGACGACGACAACGGCGAACGTCGCGGCGGCCCTGGCCCGCGCCGGGCATCGTGTTCTGGTCATCGATCTGGATCCGCAGAGCCACCTCAGTCTTCACCTGGGTGTGGATCCTGCTGCCGGTCGCCCGGGCACCTATGAGCTGCTCACTGGGTTGACCTCGATAGCCAAGTGCCGGGTGAAGGTGGCCAACAACTTGTGGGCGGTCGGGTCGAGCATTGACCTGGCGGCCGCGGAGGTCGAGCTGGTGAGCGTCGTGGGGCGGGAGGTGATTCTGCGCGACCTGCTCGACCAGCATGTCGGGCTGGACAAGGACCCGAAGACGAGCAAGTACGATTATGTTCTGATTGACTGCCCGCCGTCGCTGGGTGTGTTGACGCTCAACGGCCTGTGTGCGGCCCAGGAGGTGGTGATTCCGCTTCAGCCGCACTATCTGGCCCTGCAGGGTTTGAGCAAGCTGCTCGAGACCGTGTTGCTGGTGGGCAAGCGGATCAACGCCGGCTTGAAGGTGGGGGGGGTGGTGATCTGCATGTACGAAGCCGGGACCAAGCTGGCGGCCGAGGTGGTGGACGACGTGAGGGCTTTTCTGGACTCGGCGAAGTCGGCGAACATGCCTTGGTCTTCGGCCCGGCTGTACAAGAGTGTGATTCGCCGAAACATCAAGCTGGCGGAGGCTCCCAGCCACGGGCAGAGCATTTTTGACTATGCCCCGGACAGCAACGGAGCGAAGGACTACGAGGAGTTGGCCGCCGAGATCGACGGCAAGGTGGAGCGGGTTGGTGTGACGGCGACCGCGGGGGTGGAGTCGCCGGTCGCTGACAAGCAGGCGAAGGCGGGGCGGGCTCTGTCCCCGGTATCGAGTGGTGGGATTGAGCCGTCGAGGGTAGCGAGCGTCAAGGAGGAGTGCGCGGCTGGCGGACCCAAGGCCGAGGTTGCTGGGGCGGCGGTGCCGGCGGCTGCCGTTCCGTCGCCGGTGGCCCCGGCGACTGCGGGCGCGGCGGCGCTCTCGGGGGTGAAGGCTGCCCTGGCGGAGCCAATGCACCCGGACGCGCTGGGAGCCGAGGCGGTCAAGCCGAAGCGACGGCCGAGGCGTGTCCGACCTGAGCCGGCGGTGAAGACGGAAGCGATTGAGCCGGTGCCCTCGTCTACGCCGAGGGTGTAGTTTGAGGGGTACCTGCCCGCGGGCTTCTGGTGGCGGGGTGCTGTTGCGTTATGGTCTTGGCGTTCACGGCTTGCGGATCGCCTGTTTGCGGGCAGCTTCGACGGTATTGCGCATGAGCATAGCGACGGTGACCGGCCCGACGCCGCCGGGGACGGGGGTGATGGCCCCGGCCACTTCGCGGACCGCTCTGAAGTCGACGTCGCCGACGGTTCGCGACACCTCGTTGCCGTTGATATCACTGCCCTTGACTCGATTGATGCCGACGTCGATGACCATGGCGCCGGGTTTGACGTGATCGACGGTGATGAGGCCGGCCTTGCCCGCGGCCACGACGAGGAGGTCGGCCCTGCGGGTGTACTCGGCCAGGTCGGGGGTGTGTTCGTTGCAGGCGGTGACGGTTGCGTCCTTCTGAGCGAGGAGGACGCTGATCGGGCGGCCGACGATGGCGCCTTGTCCGACGACGACGGCGTGGATGCCACGGAGGGGCATGTTCAGGGTTTGGACCAGCTCGACGACCGCGAGGGCGGTGCAGGGGGCGATGATCGGCTGGCCGTAGAAGACCAGTCCGATGTTGGCGGGGTTGACGCCCTCGACGTCCTTGTAAGGGTCGATGCGGTATTGCATATCGTGGACATCGATCCAGGTGGGGAGGGGGAGGTGGAGCATGATGCCGGTGATGCCGGGGTCCTGGTTGAAGTCCTGGATTCGGTCGGCGACGCAACTGGCATCACAATCGGCGGGCAGGCGGCTGAGCAGATAGTCGATACCCATGGCCTGGCATTGTTTTTCCTGGGAGCGGGCATAGACCAGGCTGGCGGCGGGCTCGCCGACGAGCAGGGCGGCGAGCTTGAGCCTGCGGCCTTCGGCGGCGAGGGCCGTTGTCTGGCGGCGCACCTCCGCGCGGATCGTTTCCGCCACCTGGTTGCCGTCGATGAGGGTTGCGGTCATGGAGGTCCTTTCAGGCGAGCCGCCCGCAGCATTTCTTGTACTTCTTTTCGCTTCCACAGGGACACGGGTCGTTGCGGCCGATTTTCGGCTGCGAATCGCGGATCGGCGCGGTGGGCGGATCCTCATCGGTGAGGGGGTCGACTTCCTCTTCGTCCTGGTCGTTTCCTTCTTCGTCTGCGAAGTCGTCGCCGATCCCGTTTTCCTCAGCGTCCTCCCAATCCTGGAGCAAGTCGGGCAACTCGGTCTTCCACCAGTCGCGCCAGGATTCCCAGGATTCGGGCAGCCACTTTTCCACCGGGGTGATCCATGACTTGACGAGGTCCTCGGGGAGCGGCTCGGCTTTGCCTTCAAGCTGCTCGATCACGTCGGCGATGTCCGGATTGTCGGTGCGACGGAGGATCTCGCGGAGAAACGGGAGGGAGTCCTTGTCGCCCAGGTCGCTCAGTACGCCGGCCGGTCCGGCGAGGTCGGTCTCCGTATGGGGGCGGGTGAAGAGCTGGCGGAGCATGTTGCGGCAGAATCGGATGACCGAGGCTCGTGTGGGTGGATCGGCCTGTTCGGCGACATCCAGGAGATGGAAAGCGTGGAACCAGCATTGCAGCCGAGTGCCCTGGCTCTCGATCGCCTGCATGACAGGTTCTAGGATGGGGGGGCCCAGGCGACCGGTGGTCTGGACGATGACCTCCATCATGGCGTCGTCATCGATATCGCCCGCGTCGTTGAGCCATTCGAGGAGCTGCCGGGCGAAGTCTTGCCTGGCGGGTTCGCTGAAACGCTCGGCGCCGAGGGCGATGACCGCGAGAACCCCCAGGATGGTCAGATCCGGCTCCTCGCGTTCTCCTGCGCCTTCAACGTAGTCGAATTCCTCCGTTCCGCGGCGGAGCAGCTCGAGGCGGACTTCATCGGAGAAGACGGCGGCGTTGGCCAGGGCGTGAAGGTCGTTCCAGGGAACGTCCTTGCCGTCCATGGCCAGCGACGACCAAGGCAAGTCTGAATGACGGTCCTCCATGGAACGATCTCGCTACAGCTATGCTCAACCCGATGGGCGGATTGGACCATTTTTGCATGACGCACACAAGTCCGCCGGCCCGGCCGCGTTCGAAACGGCTGGGAGTGGTCCTCGGACGCGTTGACCACGGCTGGTGGCCACGGGTCGATCCCGCCGAATGGTGCGTGTACCGTACCCGTGGCAGGCCCGCATGCCAAGGCGGCGGGCGTTTCAGCCGAGGCGCAATCCATGCTGGGGTTGGATGTCGCCGGGGTGAGGGAGAGGGTTGTCAAGATCTGCGCGCGGGCCGGAAGCCGAGGCCCGGCCGCATGTTGCAGGTTGTGGAGGCGGCGGCGACGATTCCGGGATCGAGGCATTACCTGCGGGGTGTGTCTTTGCGATAGCCGCGTACGATCTGTCAGGCTCACGTGAGATACTGTGTGGGGCGGTAATCTGGTATGCTCATGGTCTGGACCCGGGGGCGGCGTCTTGTGTGGCTGGCGTGCTCCCTGGCGCCGACCGCGGAGCCGGGCTTCCGTTGTGTCGCGATGGTTGACAGTGAGGCTTCCTGAGAAGGGATATGGCCGATGCACAGCGAGGCTGCAGGAGTTGACGCCGCCCGTGGGCGAGTGGAGGCGTTCAGCCGTCAGGTCCAAACCATCCGGGGCAGTCTGCATCAAGTGGTGGTCGGTCAGGAGAGGACGGTTGATCTGCTGCTGACCTGTGCGTTGACCGGCTCTCACGCCCTGCTGGTCGGCGTTCCGGGCTTGGCCAAGACGCTGATGGTGAAGGCTCTGGCGGCGACGTTCGACTGGAAGTACGCCCGCGTCCAGTTCACTCCGGACCTTATGCCCGCGGACATCACCGGCTATGAGCTTCTGGGGCGTGAGAGTCAGGGGGGTACGCCTGCGATGGTTTTTCGGCCGGGTCCGGTGTTTGCCAATCTGGTTCTGGCGGATGAGATCAACCGGGCGGCGCCGAAGACTCAGTCGGCGTTGCTGGAAGCCATGGCCGAGAAGCAGGTCACCGTGGGGGGCAAGACCTATGGCCTGGAGGAGCCGTTCCTGGTTGTCGCGACGCAGAATCCGATCGAACAGGAAGGGACTTACCCTCTTCCGGAGGCCCAGCTGGATCGGTTCATGATGGAGATTCGCATCGGCTATCCGCCGCCGGATCAGGAAGTGGCGATTGTGATGAAGACCACTGGTGGGCAGCCGGGGCTGCCGACGCCGGTCCTGGACCGGGCGGGTTTTCTCGGACTGCGGGATCTGGTTTGGGCGGTGCCGGTATCGGCGGGGGTTGCCGGCTACGCCGTGAGCTTGTGCGGGGCGAGCCGGCCGACGGATCCGCGCGCGGATGGTTTCGTCAGGGGTTACGTGGCCTGGGGTGCGGGTCCGCGCGGCTCGCAGAATCTGATCTGGGCGAGCAAGGCCCGGGCGCTGTTGATGGGTCGGACCGCTCCGACGCTTGAGGATGTGCAGGCGGTAGCGCTCCCGGTGCTTCGCCATCGGGTCATTGTGAACCATCGAGCGGTGGGCGACGGGGTTGTGACGGAGGACATCGTCAGGCATCTGCTGGAGGTAGTGCCGCGGGCCGGAGGTTCTGGTTGAGGGCGTTCGCATCGGGGGGGGTAGCCTTGATCGTGCGGTGTTGGCTGGGGTGGGCTCGCGGCCATGCGTCTGGGGCGGCGGTATGGACGGCATTCGGGCAACATGGGTGGGTCGGTTTCTGGACTTGCGAGCCCTGGCGTGCCTGGATCATCTTCGGTTTTCGACCCGGCACCGGATTGAAGGCAGCTACAGTGGCCGTCATCCCTCCCGCCGACAGGGTGGGGCGGGCGAGTTCGTGGATTTCCGTGAGTACGTCGAGGGTGAGGATCTCCGTCGGCTGGACTGGAAAGTTTTTGCCCGGACCGGGCGGGCGTACTTGCGCCTGTACCGGGATGAGACCCATCTGGCGTGCACGCTGGCCATTGATGCCAGTGGGTCGATGCGTTTCGCCGGCTGGGGGTCGGGTGGTGTGCGCGGCTCGAAGCTGGAATACGCCCAATACCTGGCGACGGCGTTGAGTCACATCATTGCTCGCCAGCGGGATCGGGTCGGTTTGGCCCTCCTGGCAGAGGGTTTGGAGGGGTACGTGCCGCCGGGTTCGACTCCGGCTCACGCGGCCGGGATTCAGCAAGCGATCGAGGGAATCGAGACGCGTCCGGTGACCGATCTGGCCACGGGTTTGCGGGAGCTGTTTGGCCGTGTGGTGTCCCGGGGTGTCCTGGTGGTGATGAGTGATTTTCTGGTGGACGATCTCGAGCAGGTCTTCGCCTCGGTCCGGCTGTTCCGGCATCGGCACTGGGAGGTTGTGGTTCTTCATCTGGTTGACCCAGACGAAGAGAGGCTGCCAGAGGGTCTGGGGTATCGGTTCGTCGGGCTGGAGGATGAGGGCCAGGTGGACTGCTCGCCGGCGGAGATAGGCGGGTTATACGAAGAGCGTTTTGCGGCCTACGCGGCGGCGGTTCGCACGCTGGCCCTGGCGGGGGGGTGTGATTACCGGCGGGTTTCGACCGTGGTGCCGTATCTTCGGACGCTGGGCGGGTTCCTGGTGGAGCGGAGCTCGTAGGTCTGGCTGGTGAGGCGTGGAGCGGGTTTTTTTAGGGTCGGATGGTCGACCGATGGCCTGTGGTGTCCTGCTCATCGCGGGCGGCTCTGGGCGAGGAGGGCTGGTGGTGCTTCATCCGTGGGCGGTGGTGTTGGGTGTGCTGGCGGTCGGGCTGCCGGTGTTGATTCACTGGCTGAGCCGGCCGCGCCCGGTCCGACTGCCGTTCTCGGGGCTGCGTTTCATTCGCGGCGCGATTCGTCAGCGGCGAGCGGTTCACCGGCTGCGTGATGGTCTTGTTCTGGGTCTTCGGGTGATGGCGGTGGTGCTGCTGGCCATGGCTATGGCTCGGCCCCTGTGGGGCCCAAGGCTGGAGTCTCTTTATACCTCCGATTGGGGTGGTAGCCGGCAGCGGGTGGTGATTGTGGATGTGAGCGAGAGCATGTCCGCCCGCGAGGGGAGCTTTGAGGTTTTCGAGAGAGCTCGTCCGCTGGCGGCGAAGTATCTGGCGTACGCCGAGGGCTTGCGGGCGAATCTGATCCTGGCCGGCGGCCGGCCGGAGGGGGTGTTTGAGCGGCCGTCGGCCAACGTGGCCGCCTTAAGGGACGCGCTGGCTGGGACTCGGCCCCGCCCGGAACGGCTGAACATCCAGGCCGCGCTGGCCATGGCCGCTCAGATGCTTGGCCAGGTTGCGGAAGCCGGTGTTCCGCGGCGCGAACTGGTGGTGGTCAGTGATTTTCAGAAGACCAGCTGGGCAGAGGCGGATCTTCGGCTGTTGCCCGCGGATACGCTGATGCGGATGGAGTCGGTTGCGCCGGCGAGGGTGCTGGGCAACCTGGCGGTGCTGGGGGTGAGCAGTCCAGGGCGGGTGGAGCGCGGGGCGGAGATCAAGGTCGATGTCGAGGTGGGCAATTTCTCGCCCAGGCCGCGCCAGGTTCAGGCGGACATCACGGTTGCCGGGGCGACCGGTCGGGCGTCCGGTTCATGCCCGGCGTTCGGCCGAACGGTGCTGTCGACCCGGGTGGTGCCGGCTTCGGACGGCTGGCAGGCGGGTGAGGTCCGGCTGGTCGGGATCGACGACGCCCTGCCGGCCGACGACATCCGGCCGTTTGTGCTGGCCGTTCGCGCTCCGACGATCTACGCCCTGGTGACTCGCCAGCGGAACGTGGTGAATGCCACGGCGAGCTATTACCTGGAGCGAGCTCTCGTTCCCAGCGTGGGGGGCGGGGGCGCTGAGGGCGAACGCGTGGTTCGGTGTGATCCCGGGCAGCTTGACCTGGAGGGCATTGCCCCGGCCGATCTGGTCGTTGTTGCCCATCCGGGGCGGCTGGTCGGTAAGGCCGTTGAGTTGCTGGCGTCGCACATGCGTCGCGGCCGATCGCTGGTGTATGTGGCGGCCGAGGCCGTGGACGCCGTCAACCTGAAGCTGCTGGTTGAGGCGGTCGGGGGGGGCCTGCGCATGCCGGTCGAGTTTCTACCGCCGACCGCGGGTCGTCCGCGCCGGGATCTCAAACTGGCGGACGTGCGCCTGGACTCCGCCGCGTTCAGTCTCTACGGGGACGATGTTCGGGCTGCGATCGCCCCGTTGCGGTTCTCGGGCGGTCTGGACACGCGGGTGATCGAGGGAGGGCTGGCTGATGACGTGTGGGGGCGTTACGACGATGGTACGGCATTTCTGGCGGTTGCGAGTCGAGGGGACTCGTGTCTGGCGGTTCTGAACGTGGATCTGGCGGCTTCGAATCTGCCGGTCTCTCCGGTGTTCGTGCCGTTGCTGCATGAGTTGGCGGCTTGGCTGGTAGGTAGCCGGAGCGAGGGTCACGATCTGCTGTGTGGTGAGCCGGCGTCTGTGGTCCTGCCGGTGGAGTTCGCCGGGTTGAGGGCTCTGCGGGTGGTTGCCCCGGCCGGGGTAACCGAACCGGGAGGCCTCGTGGCCGAGGGTGATGGCGTGGTCTACCGTTCTCCGGCCGTCGGCGGGCCGGGCGTGTTTCGGATCGAGAGCGGCGATGCGGCCTGTCTGGCGTTTGCCTCGGTGATTCCGGCTGCCGAGAGTGATCTGCGATGTCTCGATGTGGCCTCGATCAAGGAGGGTTTGTCGACGGGGGGCGAGATCGAGGTGTGTTCGGCGGCGGGCGAGGATGACGGGCGTGATTTCATCTGGGTGTGGCTGGCGGCGGCCTGTGTTGGGTGTTTGCTGCTCGAGCTGGTGGTTCTGAGGGTGATGCGGACGTGACATGGTGACTTTGAGTACGGAACCGCTGTTATCTGGCTGGCTCTGGCTCGCCCTGGTGGCGCTGGGCGTTGTTCTGCTGGGGTGGTACGGGTCGGCTCGTCCGGCTTCGATGAGCCGGCGGAGATGGGTTTGCATGCTGGCCCTGATGGCTGGCGGCTTGGGTGTGGTGCTTGCCCTGCTGCTGAATCCGGTCTGGGTGGAAGAAGTGCCGCCGCCGGAGGGCAAGCCGCTGTTGACGGTGCTGGTGGATTCTTCGGCGAGCATGGCCGCGGTGGACGCGCTGGGGGGCAAGAGTCGTTACGACGAAGGTGTGGCTTTGGCCGCCCGACTGGCCAGGGAGCTGGCCGGCCGGTTCGATGTGCGGGTGCGGGCGTTTGCGGATCGAGTCATGCCGATCGAGGTTCTTGCTGCGGGTTCTTCTCGTGCCGACGGACCGTTGACCGACCTGGTGCTTGCCTTGGACTCGGGCCTGGACGAGGAGTGCCCGCAGGGTCAGGCGATGGTGCTGATCAGCGACGGCATTCACAACGCGGGTGGGGGGGCGAACGCGGTTCTGGGCGGTTCGCGGCGGGCGAAAGCCATGGGGGTGCCGGTCTACTGCCGGACGATCGGCGGCGACGCCGATATCCGGGACCTCTCGGTAGAGCTATGGTCACCTCAGGAGCTGGCTTTCACGGGGCAGCGAGTGACGCTCACCGCCCGGGTTCGCCAGCGGGGCATGGTCGGAGCGCGGACCGCGGTTGCCCTGCGGCTGGACGGGGCCGAGATCGAACGGAAGGAGGTTGTGCTGGCCGCTTCGGAGCCGGTGGTAGTGGGTTTTGATGTGACCCGGCCGCAGAGTGGCTTGTACCGCTATGAAGTTCGGGTTGAGCCTCTGCTGGGCGAGGCGACGGCCGCGAACAACGTCGGGAGCGGACTGCTTCGCGTGGTCAGCGTGCCGATCCGGGTCTTGTTCATAGAGGGCAAGCCTTACTGGGACGGCAAGTTCCTGGTGCGATCGCTGGCCTCGGATCCGCTGGTGGATCTAGACAGTGTGGTTCGGCTCGGCCCCGAGCGTTTCGTGTGGCAGGTTCTGTCGGTCGACCGGGCGAGGCCGGCCGGGCCGCCGGCGGGTCCGGGGCCGGCATCTGGACCGGTGGACGATGCTCCGGCTCCGCGGATGCGGAGCTGGCGGGTGGTGAACGACGGGGGCGTGGTGCTGGCGGGTCCGGAGGGGTTGAAGGGGTACCAGGTTGTCGTTGTGGGGCGTGACGCGGAACCGTTTCTCAGCGAGGCTGGTCTGGAGAATCTGCGTGACTGGATTGCCCACGAGGGCGGGGCGTTGGTGTGTTCGCGTGGTTGTCCTGTGGCCGAGGTCAACCAGCGGTTGGCGAAGCTGCTGCCGGTTGAATGGCTGCCGGCGGGTGAAACGCGGTTTCACCTGCAGTTGACCGATCAGGGGCGGGATTTCAGCTGGCTGTCGGTTGGAGGGGCTGGCGAGGATGCGGCCGAGCTGCCCGATCTTCCCGCCCTGGTGATGGCCGCCCGGGTTGCCCGGGCCAAGCCTCTGGCCTCGGTCCTGGCCACCGCTTCTGGAGGGGCGGAAGCGTCGGGGCGACCGGCGATCAGTTATCAGCCTTATGGTGTCGGGCGGGTGGTGGTGATTGAAGGGGCGGGCATGTGGCGATGGGCGTTTCTTCCGCGCCGCTACCAGGATCAAGAGGGTTTTTACAGGAACCTATGGCACAGCCTGCTGCGCTGGCTTGCCTGCGGCGAAGGGCTGTTGCCGGGGGAGAGCCTGGCCGTCCGGTCCGAGAAGCTGAGCTACACGACGGTGGAGGTCGCCACGGCGCTGCTGCGTGTTCGGGATTCCACCGGGGCCACCCCGACCGTCGAGTTGCTGGCCGAGGGTCAGGCTGAGGCCCGGTCGTTCACGCCGGTCGCGATCAAGGGCGAGCCGGACGTCTTCAGAGTGGTGTTCGGCAGGCTGTCGCCGGGCTGTTACCGGATACGAGCCGGCAGGGCGGCTGGGGGCCGGGCCGGGTCGGAGACGATCTTCGTGGTGTCGGATCCGGTCGACGAGCCGCTGGATCAGAAGGCCCGGCCGGAGCTGATGGCCCGGGTTGCGGAGTTGAGCGGAGGGGCGGTCCTGACAGAGGCGAGCCCGGACGAAGTCGTCGCCCGTTTCCGGGCGCATCAGAATCTGACCCGGACGGTGGCCGTGGGTCGCACAACGGCCTGGGATCGCTGGTGGGTGCTGCTGGCGATCGTGGTTCTCTGGGGTACGAGTTGGGGGCTGCGGCGATCCAGCGGTCTGATCTAGCGCGGTTGGCCGGGCTCGGGTTCGCTGGAGGCATGGCACCGGTGAGGGCGTCTTGCCCGGGTTTTTTCGTTGGTCACCGATCCCTGTCCGGCCGGTGGCGGGAGAGCGTTTCGGGATCGGCGCTCGAGGGACGTGCCGCAGTGCGAGAGCTGCGATGTATGAGGTGGCTGTGAACGCTTCGAGAAGGAACAAGGCATGACCCATTCGGCGCTGGCCGCGGTTTTGCGGGGATTGCGGCGCCGCCTGCTGGCTATTGAGACAGGCGCGGGAGCGGTCTGGACTGCGATCGCCGCGATCGCCTCGCTGCTGGTGTGGATGTGGCTCGATCTGGTGCTCGAACTCGCCCCGCGTGTGCGGGTCGGCTCATGGGTGTTCACCCTGCTGCTGTCCGCAGCGGTGGTGGTCCTGATTCGAGGGGCAGTGCGGCGGCGGTGCGAGGCTTGTTCGCTGGCTCGTCGCCTGGATGCCGTGGCGGGTGCGGGGGGCGAGATTCTGACTGGTGTGGAGCTCATGGCCGAGTTGCGGACCGGGACCAGCGGTTTGGGCGACCCACGTTGGGCGGGTGGGCTGACCGCCGGGCTCGCGGAGATGGCGATCGATCGGGCTGCGGCGCTGGCGAGTCGGGTATCGGCGGTCGAGGCCATTCCGTCGCGGCCGTTGCACCGTCCCGCAGGGCTGTTCGTGTTGCTGCTCATCGGCCTCGTCACCGCGAGTCTGCTGTGGCCGCAGGTGGTTTGCACGCAGGGCTTGCGGTTTGTCGATCCGTACGGTGATCATCCGCCCTATTCGCCCCTTTGGTTTGAGGTGCTGCCGGGCACGACACGGGTGATCTATGGCCAGGGCCTGGATGTCTTGGTTCGCCCTCGCGGCGGTGTTCCCGAACGGGTCGAGCTCGTGCTGCTCGCCGTGGATTCGGCCGAGGCCGAGGTGTTGCCTATGTTCCCCGAGTCGAGCGGCTTGTGGCGTGCGACCCTCGCCAATCTGACCCGTCCTCGGCGCTACTACGTGCGCGCCGCCCGTTCCCGGAGCCGTCAGTATGACATTGGGATCCAGATGGTGCCTCGGCTCGACGTGGTTCGATTCAGAATCACGCCGCCCGCCTACTCCCGCCGGGCGAGCGAGGAAGGGGAGTTGCCGCCGCGCGGTCTTAGCGGGCTGCCGGGGACCCGGATCCAGGTGTGGGCGAAGAGCAACCGGCCGCTGTCGGGCGGAAGGGTTAATTTCATCACCCCTTCGACAGCGTCGGCCCCGGCACGGGTGGTGAGTCTGGATCGCACCGCGGATCCGAACGAAGTGACCGGTGTGGTCACCCTTCTGTCCTCGGGCCAGCTCGCGATATGCGTCACCGATACCGATGGCCAATCGTCGTCGCAGGCGTTCACGGTTCCGGTGACGGTGGTACCGGACGAGCGGCCGGCCATTCGGATGGCAGCCCCGCCGGCCGAGTCGCTGGCCACACCGACGGCGGTGATACCGTTGCTGCTGGCCGCCGAGGATGACTGCGGCATCTCGCGTGTACAGCTCTTCCGGAGCCTGAACGACTCCCGCCCGCTGCCTATGGACGTGCCGCTGTCCGGCGTGCCGACCCGATGGTCGAACACGATCGAGCTTCGCCTGGCGTCGCATGGACTCGCTCCGGGGGACGAGATCAGGCTGTCTGCCCGGGTGGAGGACAATGATCCTGACGGCGCCAAGGTCGGCGAGAGCACCATTGCGAGGATACACATCGTCGCCCAGGCGGACTTCGAGCGACTGGTCGGAATCCAGGGCGGACTGGAGTTGACGGCCGGCGAGCCCGGCATCGGCGTGGCCCAGGCGATGGAGGCGATCAGGAAGGCCGCCGGCAAGTGCGGTGCGGGTCGCGAGGTGATCGGCACCGAAGCGAGCGAACCGCTGGAGTACCTGGCGGCCGTCTATCCGCTGATCGAGGGCGAGGCCCGGTACGTCGCCCTCCACGGACGGCAGGTCGAGGTGACGAAGTGCCTGGCGGCCCTCAAGGATCACGAGCGGGAGACCGATGTCGCGGTGAGGGCTCGAATGCGCGATGTGGAGGTCGAGCAGGGACAGGTGCACGATGCTCTGTACGGCTTGCTGATTGATATCGAGGATCGCATCACCGCCCTGCCTGGTGACGAGAGGCTTGGCGAACTGCGGGAGACGGCCGCGGCGTTCGTTCAGGACGTCCGGGCCAGTCGAGTATTGCCCGCGATGTCCGAGGCTCAGGCGGCCCTGCTGGGCTTCTCTGGCGCCTGTGCCTATCGGGCGGCGACCGAGGCGAAGGAGGCGATGGCCCGGTTCATCGCCCGCGGCCGGGGCATGGGCCAGTTGGGTCGGACGGGTCTCACGTTCCGGCCCCCATTGTCCAGCGGCATGGGTAGCACCCTCGAGCAGCTTCTCAGTCAGGCCGGGTTTTCCCCCCTGGGCCAGGGAGAGACTGTGGCCGGCAGCGGTTACAGCGTTCAACGCAGCCTGCTGCAGGACATGGGCATGTACGGAGACTTGTCGGCCGTAGCGAGCGTCGCCCAGGGCGGATCACGGCGCGGCCGCGTGGTCGATGCGACGCAGGTGGGTGGGGCGAGTTCGGGTCAGGCGATTGCGTCGCCCGGTGAAAGACCGGGGATGGACTACGTGGCCGGTGGCGATCGTTTCCTGGCGGTACCGGTTCAGTATCGGCGTAAGGTTGGTCAGTATTTCGAGCGGATCGCCGAGGAAATGCCCGACCGCCGGCCGGCTCTGAGATCGAGGTGAGGTATGGGATTACACAGCGCCAATCGACGGAATGCCGGGCAGGCCCGGGCGTCGTTTCGGTCGGTCGGTCTTGCGGCGACGGTGTTCTGTCTGTGCGGCGGATGGCTGGCGGTTTCCTATGCCCAGTCGTCCGGCCGCGGGCTCGCTCCGGCGGCCCCCGGGACACGTCCAGCCACCGCGGGTCAACCGGCGGTCGTCAAGCCGTCAGCCACCCGTCCCGCGGCCAGCCGACCTGCCGCCCGGGCGCACGTTCTCGAGCCGAAGCAGGTTGGCGGCGAGCCGGACAGCATCGTGCAGGTTGCCAACCTCATCTACGCGGGCAGCAGGAGCAGCAAGTGTTTCTCCGATCACTTCCTGATTCAGGCGGAGAAAGAATCGGTCATTTCGACGAGTCGCAGGTTCCATGCGGTGAAGCTCGATTCCGACGAGCTGTTCGGCTTCCCGCTGGTGATCATGACGGGTGAGGGCCCCTTCGGGCTGGGCGATGCGGAACGGGAGAATCTGCGGACCTTCGTGATGAATGGCGGTTTCCTGTTGGCGTCGGCGGGTTGTTCATCGCCGGAATGGGATCGCTGCTTCCGTGTGGAACTGGCCCGCGTGTTTCCGGAGAACTCGCTGGAAGTGATAGAGATGGAGCACCCGGTGTTCCACACCGTGTACGACATCACCGCGCTCACCGCCCATCAGGGTCTGCCGAAGCCACTGGAGGGAATCGTGGTGCGCGGGCGTCTGGGTGTTCTGTACTCGCAGGAAGGTCTCAACGACACGGCCCACGCGCAGGGTTGCTGTT
Organism: Phycisphaerae bacterium; assembly: GCA_018003015.1. NCBI lineage: Bacteria > Pseudomonadati > Planctomycetota > Phycisphaerae > Phycisphaerae bacterium. Next base: position 16,527 of record JAGNEZ010000054.1, read on the forward strand.
GCTGCGGCGGCAACGAGATCACCAACGCGCTCCAGGTCAACGTCAATATCCTCGGGTATGCGTTAGCGTACTAAGGGCGGGTGCCGGCCCCGTGTGGCCCCGGCGAGTGGGCCTGGTTCGGGCGTTGTCCGCGGTCGCCGATCACCGTCTCGCGGTGCGGCTTCAAGGATGCGGGACGCGAAGCGGTGTGCGATGTGTTGATGACGGCAGGATGATGAAACTGGGACGATGGCGATGCGGCGACTGGTTTTCAGCGTGATTCTCGGCACGGGCCTGTTGTTCGGGCCGGTGTCACCTCGCCTTCCTGCCTGCGGCCTAAACATCGATGACCACGCGCTGGTGGCCGGGTTGCAGCACCAGCACGGGCAGGCATCGGTGCCTCCGTCGGCGGATCTCACCTCAACGGAACCACCGAGCGCCGAGGCCGTTGCCTCCCTGGTTCAGGAGCTCGGGAACCGGGACCCGGTGATTCGTGAAGCCGCCATTCGACGTCTTGCGGCTCATCCGAAGGAAAGCGCGGTGGCGGTGGTCGAGGCCTTGACCCGGGAGCGGCTGGCCGTGCGGCTCGCGGTGATGGAGCTGCTCGTCCTGTGGAAGGCGCCTGTGGGGGACATGGATCCCTGGCGCCCGGAGACGTTCAGCGACGATCTTCTCAAGGCACTCAGTGAGTGGGCGGCCGCGCCCGGCAAGCAGCCCGGCAGCCGGCCGGCCGAGCTGAGCGATGAGGAGCGGGCGAGTGTTGCCCGAGACCTCGCCGATCTGATGCGAGCCCGGAGCCCGACCGAGGTCCAGGCGATTCGCGAGCGGCTGGCCCGCTTTGGTGTTGTGCTGCTGCCTGAGGTCTGTGCCCGGCTCGGGGCCGTGGAGGACGATGAGGCCCGCGAGCGGCTGACGGCGCTTCGCTACCGACTTGCGGCCAGCGATGTTCTGGCTCTGCGCTGGCCATCGGGCTTTGACCGGTTGGCGTCGATGGACGCTGGCACCCGTCGGCGGGCGGCCGAGGAACTTGGCCGTTTCGCCGGTCCTGCGGACGTGTCCCTGCTGCTCGAGTTGTTCAGCGGTCCGGACGCCCTGGTCCGCGAGATCGGTCTTCGCCTGCTGAACGAGATGGGCGGTGCGCAGACCGCTGACGCTTGGGTCCGACTGCTTGCTGACCCCGAGCCGAACGTTCGGGCCGCGGTCCTCAAGCAGTTGGCGGAAGAGCCCTCTGCATCCCTCGTTTCGGCAATCGCCGAGTATGTGGCCGGCGAATCCGATCCCGATCTGATCGTGCACGCGGTCCGAGCGTTGCGCGCCGCCCGGAGCCAGGCGGCGGCCGCTTGCCTGATCAGCCTGCTGAAGAACCCCGCCTGGCAGGTGCGCGCCGAAGCTGCCGAGGCTCTGAGCGCCATGCCGACTGGATCCTCGGGCATGAGCGGTGCGGAGGCGGCCGATGTGCACGCAGCCCTGATCGGGCTGCTCGAGGACCAGGATGGATTCGTGGTCAGTCGGGCCGTCGCCGGTTTGCGTGGAACGGGGTCAGTGGCCGCGGTCGAGCCTCTGGTCAGAGCTGCGGGCGCTCATCCCGAACTGGCCGCCGAGATCGTGGCAGGCCTGGCGAGCGACGCGAGCCTGAGGAGCAAGGCCGTCGTTCATCTCCGATCGTTCTGCACGCATGCCGACCCCGCGGTCCGAGCCGCGGCCATCGCCGGCCTGGGTGGCGCTGCCTCCGACGCGATAGAGAAGGAAATACTGGTTGCGCTGGCCGACCCGGAGAGCCCGGTTCGCATCGCCGCCGCCAACGCGCTGTTCCAGATCATGGATGCACGCCGGTTATCTTCGGACCGGTGCTTCCTGGCGGTGGGAAGACCCTCCTGTTCTCTGGGCAGCCAGGGCGGGCCGTCGAGATGGGATCCAGGGGAGGCCTCTGCGGTCGCCGATTCCGGAAGCGAACCGTCAGGTGCGGCTCGGGGCATCGACACTCAGCCTGCCCCGACGCCGCCGGGCAGGACTCAGCCTGACGACCGCGGGAGGGTCTTCAAGAGTTTGGCCATCGAGGATCCCTTGATCGCAGGGTGGCGATCCGGCCGGAGCCGACCCTTGTGGATGACTGCCACGATTCCCTTGTTGGAGAACATGCTCGCGGCTCCGCAGGTCGATGAGCGCGTCGCTGCCTGCCGCCCGCTGGTTGCGCTGGGTCGGGAGGACCTTGCCCTCCCGGTCTTGTTGGCCGCTGTCCGTGTCACCGAGTCCGGTTACGCTCGCATTGTTGCGATCCTGCCCTGGCTGCCGATCGAGGCGCGGCGTGAGTTCCTCGAGCAGTTGCGGCAAATGAAGCCCGATGGTGAGGCCCTCACGGCCCTCGTTTCGGCGATCGCCCAGGTGCCGGACGACGATGCCGATGGTCCTTTGTGGGCCCTGCTGGCCAGTCCGACGGCCGATATCGAAGTCGGCGCCCAGGCGTTTATCGGCTTGGTCAAAGTCTACTTCGGCGACGACAACTTTGACCCGCCGGCCATCCCGGTGGCCCAGCGCCGATACGTGACGATTGTCGCCCAGGACAAGGTTGCCTCGGGCCCGCCCATGCAGCGGTTGATCGCCTTGGCTCTGCTCTTGGGGACTGGGCCCGAAGTTGCCGGTGAAGTTGCCGGCAGGATGTTCGAAGATGCTTCACTTCCGAACAATGTCCGTGCGGATGCATTTCAGGCGTGGCTCCTGAGTCGGCAGAGCGGGAGTGCAAGAGAGCTGGCCGTGGCCAACATGACGCACCCCTTGGTCGAGGTTCGCCGCCTGGCCCTGGCCTACCTGAGTCTGGGTCCCAACGCCCTGTTGCATCTGCGGAACCGGATCTGGCTGTACAGTGCGGCGTGGTCCGGGGATGTAGAGTCCGGGTACGACGTCAACGGCAGGATCAGCCTTCAGCCGCCCAGGCCGCTCCGGGCGGCGATGCTGCGGCCGATGCTCACCGATCCTGATCCGCAAGCGGCCGCCTACGCGGGTTATCTGGTCAGTCTGTTCAGCCGGCCGGAGGGGCTGGCTCCCCTGGTTTCCTACTGGCGGGCTCATGCCAGGAGCGACGAGGCCTGGACGCGGTTGGTCTATCGGGCCGCGGCCGCGGTCAACAACGAGCAGCTGGTTCCGCTTCTGGAGGAGATCTACGGCCGGTACAGGAAGGACGACAACGCCGTTCGCGAGTTCTACTGGACGATCCAGACCATGGCGCCCGGCGACAAGATCCAGGCGCTGCGGGCCCGAATCCGTGACGAGGTGGGCATGGACTGGTTGAGATGACGTGGTGGGGTCGGTGATAGCGACCCGGGTGGGCGCCGGGGGCGGCGCGTCGTGGACCGAGAGGAGCGGCCGCAGGCAGGGGAGTTCCGGGTTGCCGCAGCCGGGCTTGAAGGGCGGCTCCCGTGGGCGGCCTTGAAGGTTTGGGCATCGCCGACATCTCTCGACATTTCGGCCTATCGCGGCCATGCTACCGGGCATGGATCGTGACGAAGTCTGCTCGAAGTTCCTCGAGTCGCTGAGGTTTGAGCTCTATCTCTTCCAGGAGGAGGCCCTGCTGGCGTGGTTCGGTTCGGCCGGCGGGGTCATGGTCTGCGCCCCGACCGGCATGGGCAAGACCCTGATTGCCGAGGCGGCGGTTTTCGAGGCCCTTCACACCCGCAAGCGGCTGTACTACACCACGCCGCTCATTGCTCTGACCGACCAGAAGTTTCGCGAGATGCAGGATCTGGCCGAGAGGTGGGGATTCTCGCGCGACGACATCGGGCTCATCACCGGCAACCGCCGGGTCAACCCTGACGCGACCGTCAGGGTGGTGGTGGCCGAGATCCTGCTCAACCATCTGCTCTCGACGGACACCGCGCTTTCCGGCCTGGTGGACGTGGGAGCGGTGGTCATGGACGAGTTTCACAGCTTCAACGATCCGGAGCGGGGTGTTGTCTGGGAGCTCTCGCTCGTTCTGCTGCCCAAGCACGTTCGGGTCATGCTGCTGTCGGCCACGGTGGGCAACCCGTACGACTTTTGCCGCTGGCTGCGCGTGCAGCACGAGCGTGACCTGACCATGGTGCTGTCCAATGAGCGTCGTGTGCCGCTCGAGTTTGTCTGGGTCGGCGACAAGCTTCTGACCGAGCATCTGCTGTCCATGGTTTCGGCCGACGATGTCGAGAACCGCACGCCCGCGCTGGTCTTCTGCTTCAACCGTGACGAATGCTGGGAAGTGGCGGAGCAGATGAAGGGTTTGTCGCTGGTGACCGCCGCCGTCCGGACGCAGATCGAGGCGTACCTGGACACGGTCAGGGGCGATCTGGAGGACGGGGTGGGGCCGAAGCTGCGCCAGATGCTGCTTCGCGGCGTGGGCGTGCACCATGCGGGCGTGTTGCCCAAGCACAAGGAGATCGTCGAGGAGTTGTTCAACCGCAAGCTGGTGCCGTTTGTGATCTGTACGGAGACCCTGGCCGCGGGCGTCAATCTGCCCGCCCGGTCGGTGGTTTTGAGCACTCTGCTCAAGGGCAAGCGTGGCGAGAAGAAGCTGGTGGCCTCGAGCAGTGCCCATCAGATGTTCGGGCGTGCCGGCCGGCCGCAGTTCGACACCAAGGGCTACGTTTTCGTCGTGGCCCACGAAGATGACGCCAAGCTGGCCAAGTGGCACAAGAAGTTCGACCAGATCGACCCGCGCTCCAAGGATCCGGGCATTCTCCGGGCTCGCAAGGAGCTGGAGCGGAAGAAGCCCGCGCGCCGCAAGACCGAGCAGTACTGGCACGAGGGCCAGTTCAAGCAGCTCATCGAGGCCGGGCCCGCCCGGCTCTACAGCCGCTCGATGATCCCGTACCCGGTCTTGTGCTACCTGTTGACCAAGACCGGGGCGCAGCAGGCGGTGCGTTCGTTCCTGTCCAAGCGGTTCGAGACCGTCGAGCACATCGAGCGCTGGCAGGAGCAGCTCGGGTTCATGCTCAACAATCTGGCCGGCTTCGGTTACCTAACCCGATCCGAGGACGGCGATCGCGTCACCCTGGACGACAGCATTTACAGGCTGCTCAGCTTCCGGAGCGTGGATCCGCTGTACGGCATGTTCCTGGTCGAGCAACTGGTGCGTAGCAGTTTTGAGGAGAAGGTCATGGCCCTGGAGTCGGTGCTCCAGGTTCCGCCGGTGATCGAGCGCCACGTGCGCATTCCGGAGGATTTGCCGCCCGGTCCGCTTCAGACTCAGGTCATTGAGCCGCTGCTGATTCAGATGGGTGTGGTTGTTGCCCAGGTCAATGCGGGGGCCGACGACGATGACGACGACTACGGAGTCGAAGGGCTGCTGGCCGAGGAGGAGCAGCGTCCGCCGACGTTTCCGGAGATGCTGAAGATCGTGTTCGAGGCTCGGCTGGCCGCTCCGGAACCGGTGTTCGTGCAGCCCAAGTGGATCGGCGGGGCCCTGCCCGACGTGGTGGGTGACTTCTACAAGCTGGTCAAGTCCCGCGATCTGGTCAAGCAGGAAGGGCTGATCCTGCGGCACCTGCTGCGACTGGTTATCCTGGCCGGCGAGTTCTACCTCCACACCGAGGATCCGGATTACCAGCGTATTGCCGAGCTTGCCACCGCGGCCTGCCGCCGGGTCGATCCGCGCTACACCGACCGGTTCCTGGAGCAGGCGGCGGAGGTGCGGAAGCTGACGCCGGGGTGATGCGGAGGTGGAGTGGCGCAGGGCGTCCTGCTCGGTTCTCCGCGGGGCGGGCGGTGTTCATCGATAGGAGCCGCCCAGCACCGCGTGGCGTTCTCTGGAGAAACTGTCCTTGAGTCGTTCGCACGCCGCCTGCAGGTTCATCAGTTCTTCCTCGAGCGGGCACAGATTGGGTGGCTCGGTGTTTGGGGTCCGCAAGGCCTTGCCGACGTCGAGGGCGAATGCGCCGAAGCGTTCGGCGCCCAGTCTGATACACTCCACCGCCATGTTGTCCAGCTGTTCTGCGGCCTTCATGCGGTCGTTGTGTTGAGCTGCCTCGCGGACCTCGGCCAGGTGGCTGTCGAGCACCACCACGTACTTGGTGAGCAGTTCGAGGTAGCGCGGGGGTGTCAGGCACAGGCGTTGGATGGCGGCTTCGGGGTTGGTCACGGAGCCGGTGACGTTGCACCGGAGGGCTCGTCGCAGCGTGTCCAGCACGTTGGCGGCGACGTAAGGCTTGAGCAGCTAGGCGGAGATCTGCAGTGCTGCCAGGGACAGGATCATCTCGCGGTTTCGCACGCTGGAAATCATGGCCACGCGCATGCTGCGCCATCGCGGATCGGATCGCATTCGCTGGACGAGTTCGTGACCGTTCAATCGGGGCATCTTGATGTCGAAGAGGCACAGATTCGGCTCCAATCCGCCCTCCAGCAGATCCCAGGCGGCCTGGTCGTCCCGAGCCTCGGTGATCTGCCACGTCGGCTCGGCCTTGAGGATGTGGCGAAGAGCGATGCGCGAGGTCGCGTCGTCGTGGGCATGGAGTATCTTCATGGCTTCGCCTCTCCTGCGTCTGAGGGTGGGCTAGAAGTGGCAGTTGACGCACTTGTTCTTATCGACGTCGATCACCTGCGGCTGGGTACGCGTCGCACGCCCCGTGGGATCCATACGGTCTCCTCAGTCGTGGTCCGGCCGGCTTGCCGTGCAGAATGCCCCTTGTTCATCGGTTGGCGGATGGCCCATGCTGAGCAAACGGTGAGCCAGGGCCCGGGGGGGCGGCTCGGGTCGGTGATCGGGTGCATCTGGTGCAGGGGGAGCCGGAGAGGCAGGTCTGATAATCTCGCCAACGGTGTATGGGAGGGTGATCCGCGGAATTGCCTGCGGAGAGAGCGGCGGTAGAATACCGCTCACCCCTGACCGGGGTCCGCGGTGTTCTGTGTCGTGAGCGTCGAAAGCACTGGTGGTCGGCATCCACCCCATTCTGGACGGTAGGCCCGCGCACTGCGGCGAGCATCTCGGCGTATTGGAGCACGGGCTGGTCCGGCCGCCGCGGGCGGTTTACTGCGGCGACTGCACGGTGTACGAAAGCGGCTCTTCGGTCGATGGTCGCGGGAGATTGTCTCATGAACCTCGGGGGGCTGGTTTTCGTTGTGGTCTTTCTGGCTGGCACGGCCTCTGGCCCTGGCCAGGCGGCGCCCGCGGCGGTGACCGGCAAGGACGGGGGGGTGATGGTCCTGGTGCCTGCCGGCTCATTCATCATGGGCACCGGTGAAGGCAGGCCTGAGGAGGGGCCGTCTCGTCGGGTGGATCTGCCTGCGTTTTACATCGACAAGACCGAGGTGACCGTCGGCCAGTACGCTCGCTTCCTGCAGGAGACCGGCAGCAGGCCGCCGACGGGCTGGGCGGAGCAGGGGTCGCCCCGGGGCCGCGAGCGGCTGCCGGTCACGAACATCACCTGGTACGACGCCATGGGCTATGCCCGCTGGGCGGGTAAGCGGCTGCCGACGGAGGCGGAGTGGGAGAAGGCGGCGCGTGGGATCGACGGTCGGCGGTTTCCATGGGGCCAGATCGACGAAGTGGCCCGCCGCAACCTGGCGGAGGACAAGGATGTGGTCGAGGTCGGCACCCATCCGGCAGGTGCGTCCCCGTGCGGCGGTCTGGACATGGCCGGCAATGCCTGGGAGTGGACCGCCGACTGGTTCGAGGTCTACCCCGGTTCGGCTGCCCGGTCGATCCACTTCGGCCGGCAATACAAGACTGTCCGCGGCGGCGGCGCGACCTACTTCTACGGTCAGCCGAACACCGGCCGATGTGCTCAGCGGGCGCGCCTGGTGCCGTACGGAGCCCACGACGCGCTCGGGTTCCGCTGTGTCATGGATGTAGATCCGGAGCATCCGGCGTACGATCCGAAGGCGGTGCTGAAGGAGGCGGAGGATGGCCTTCAAGCTTCGCTGCGTGAACCTGCCAGGCTCTCCGACGAACTGGAATACGAGGCTCTGCTGACGACCGGTCGCGTGCCAATCACGATCGTGGGTGAGCCGGGACAGCGGGGGCACGTGCGTGCCGGGTTCCCTCTTCCCGAAGGCAGAATCCAGGAGGGGGCGAGTCTGCGGCTGGTGAAGGCCGACGGAGCGGTCGTGCCCATGACGGCCAGGGCTCTCTCGAGGTGGAAAGACGGTTCGGTTCGGTGGGCCCTGCTCGACTTTGCCGGCGAGGCGGGACAGCCACTTCAGGTGGAAGTCTCCGGCGAGTGTCCGGTCGCCTCCCCGCTTGCGCCTGGTCTGCGCCTTCAGCGGACCGGTGACGTGGTCACGATCGACACCGGCCGCATCGTTGCCCGCCTCACGCCCGCCGATCTTGTTGAGCGGGTAACGATTCGCGATCGTGGTTCGCACGACGGTTCGCCATTGCTCGGCAGGATGAGCATCGAAGCCCAGGTGGATACTGATGGCGTGTCACTCTCATTACACGCTCTTGCTGCAGAGAGGATTCAGGTGGAAGAGGGTGGCGAGCAGCATGCCACGGTGCGGCTGAGCGGCTGGCTGGGTGACATCAACGGCCGGAAGTCGGCCCTGGAGTATGAGCTGCGGGTCCTGGCGGCGGCGGGTTGCGGACGGCTGGGTCTCTTGCTGACCGTGACTCATCTGGCTCCCCGCAGGCAGCCATTCGATGAACCGGCCCCGGTGATTCGGTTGGCGGATCTGGCGGTGCGTTTCGTTCGGGGCGGCGCGCCGGCTCGACTCATCGTCGGCACGGAGCAGGAGGCTCTTGTGCTGCCGGCCGCGGAGCGGACCGAGGTGCTCCAGCCTGATGATCTCAGCTACACGGTTCATCAGCCTGGCGGAAAGGACTATCAGGGCCATCGCCACCCCGGCTGGCTGGCTGTGCAGCTCGAGGAGGGCTGGTGTACGCTCGGCCTGCGGCACTTCTGGCAGAACTGCCCCAAGAGCCTGTTGGTGACGGCGGATGCCGTGGGGGCGAGGCTGTGGGCGGGGAACAAGCCTTTCGAATGGGAGGCCGGCCTGGCCAAGACGCACGAACTGGTGATCGAATGCGCGGCCACGCCGCCGGAGCATGTTGATCTCGATCCGTTGCGGATCACGATGCCTCCGGCGTGGATGTGCGGCACGGAGGCGGCTGGTGGGATTCTGCCCCGAACCCGCGAGGTCATCGCGCTCCTGCCCTACTGGGAATGCTGGCGCGACTCGGCGATGCGGGCCTGGCTCAACGCGATGCCGTTTGGTATGCGCGATTTCGGCGACGCCTACATGGGCGGGCCCTACAAGGGCAAGAACGCCTACGCCGATCTCGAATACGACGTGCACCTGAACTTCATGTTTCAGTATCTGCGCACCGGTGAGACGTGGTATATCGACGTGGCCGAGCCGATGGCCCGCCACCAGGCGGACATCGACGTCAATCACCACAGCGGGCACCCCTGGAAGCACAGTCCCCAGCACACCACGACCGAAGCCGACCTCGGCCACGTCTTCGTGCGCGGCCTGCTTCTGCACCATCTGCTGACCGGTGAACGTCGCTCGCTGGAGGTGGCCATGCGGGTCGGCGACTGGATCGCCGGGAACCTCGAGAGGGGTCAGGGTACCGGCAACGAGCGGCAAATCGGCTGGTCGCTGTACGCTCTCACTGGGCTCTACGAGGTCACCCGCGAGCCGCGCTACCTTCACGCGGCCGAGGCTTTGTGCCACCGCCTCATCGCCGGTCAGGCGTCGACGGGCAAGTTCGCGATCCGCTGGGACAACCGCATCGCCTTCTTCAATGGCATCGCCATGAACGGCATGCTCAGCGTGCAGGCGCTGAACGGCGATCCGCAGCTGGCCGAGGGCATTCTGAAGGTTGCCGGCCGGACCCTGGGGTTCTACCCGGAGTACGCCTGTCGGACGTTGAACGCGTACTGCTGGGCGGCCGGGCGGACGCGTGATCCGCGGTTCATCGACGCCGTGGAGCGCACCTGGCGGAGCTCGCTCGAGTTTCTCATGGACCGCTCGGCCGAGGCTGAGGAGACCCACGCCTGGCGGTTCCCACGGTTCGCCGTCCGGTACAACCTGCTGCCGCTGTTCGACAAGGTGCCCGGCCCGCTGCCCGAGCCGGCCAAGTGGAAGGCCACGCGGTTCAGAAGCGCGGAAGTCGAGGTGTGCCTGCGACCCGCCGAGAAGGGCCCCGCCCCTGTCATGGTCATTCGCGAGGGGCTCGCGGAGGGCAAGGCAGAGCTGCTCGATGGCGCCGGTCGGACGGTGCGGGTCTTCGAGCTGTGCGACGCGGCCCGTTTCTTTGAAGCAGCCGTGTTCACGCTGGCGGGCCAGGACACCTATCGCCTTCGCCTGACCGGGGCGAGGGTCCGGGGCTGGCAGATCCAGCGCGATGCGGGCGCGCGAATGACGGTGCACGATCCCGGCTGCGTCCAGTTGCCCTTTCTGCTTCCTCGGGCCTACGGCTATCTGACCGAGGGCGTCGAGCAGGTGAAGATTCGTTTCGAAGCGGTGGGCGAGGGCTTCCACGGGGTCAGCCTCTACGACCCGGCCGGCAAGCCGGTCGCCGTGGTGCGGCATTTCATCGATTTCCAGGATCCCGGCCGATACGAACTTGAACTCAAGGCTCCGATCGAAGGTGAGGTCGCAGGCTGGTCGCTGCAGATCGACGAGGCCAGGATCCTCTCGATCGAAGGTTTCTCGCCCTACTGGGCCAGTGACCCGGCGGAGCTGTTCCATCCGCGATGAGCTGGCGGTGGGGCGTACCTCCGGGGCTCACGGCCCGACGTGCAGCTTGGTTGCCTCGATGATGGTCTGGGCCACCGTCGCCCTGAAGGCTGCCAGCCGGGTGGGCTCGTGCGTGTAGTCCGTCGTGGTGCGGACCACGTTGTCCGGTACGGCCAGCAGTTGGCCCGCCCGCTCCAGCCAGGCTTTGCGCTGCGGGGTCTCCGGCAGGGTGACGATCTTCCCGGTCAGCTCCTTGAGCCGGTACAAGTATTCGTAGTCCTCGAACCCGTCGCGGATGTTCTCCAGCCGCACGGTCGAGAGTGGTCCGTTGGGGCCGGGGCAGATCAGGCTGCCGTCACCGTTGGCGTAGGCGGTGATCTTCTCCCTGTCGTTGGGGTCCTTCCTCTCGCTGTAGCTGGCCGGGTTCCACTCGGTATACGGCCCCTGGGCGATCGGCCGGCGGTTCGGTTGCCATTCGTTGATCAGGTAGTAGAGGAAGCCGTCGACCTCGTACTTGTAGCTCATCGCGCCGGTGAGCAGCCGCGACTCGATAGCCGGATATTCGATGAACCAGTTCGCGGAGGGGTGGGATGGCACGATGCAGACGTACCACCACATCTTCTTCCTCTCGGCTCGAAGCTGGCGGGCCTCGGCGCGATCGTAGGCATCGGTCAACGGGACCCAGATATCCACCACCTCGCGCAGCCCGGTCCGAGCGCCAAAGGAGCGATCTTGGGCGGTGGTCATCGTCTCCAGCCCCGGGTATCGCCGATGCACGAAGGCGAAGGTCTCCTTCATCTCCGCGAACTTCTCCGCCTGGACCTCGTCGAAGCCGTACACGTAGGCGTAATCGAACAGCCCCTCCTGCTTGAGCCTCTCGACATATCGGGCGAGGCGCTCGGGGTTTTTGGGCTGATCGTGCCGAAACTCGCCGCCGACGTTGAATGCGTTCATGCCCCTGGACACGCCGTATTTCACGACTCCGATGTCCGGTGCGTCGCCGCGGTACAGGTGATCGATGTTCAGACGGTGATCGAGAATCAGATCGTGGTACTTGCGAGCCAGCTCCTCGTTCCATGTTCCGCGATAGAACGTGCGGGTCACGGGCTCGTTGTAGGTGAACGCGTTGGGCAGGTGTCCGCGCCGGGGCAGTTCAAAATCCCACACCCGGACGTTCAGTCGCAGTTCGATCGGGGCCTGCCCATCGGCCTTGACCGTCACCGTGCCCTGATAGTCGCCGGCCGGCGTCCGCGCCGACGTGGCGACGTCGATCCAGAAGGCGACATGCTCGCCGGGCTGGGCATCACCGGTGGTCTGGAAGTCCAGCAGGGGGTCCGGCCACCAGCCGTGATAGTCCGCGTCGTAGCGCACCTGGTCGGCCACATCGACGTGACCGACCAGGGCCACGCTCACCGTGGTGTCCGCACCATCGCCGGTGCGGCTCGCGGACTTGAGCGGCGACACGGTCACCGATGCCTTGGCCAGCGCCGAGAGCACCGGAATCACGATCACCTGGAATCCTTCATGCTCGTTGCGGGCGAGCGAAAGGTCGTAGTGATCGTCGATGGCCCCCTCGAAGGGGAAGTCCTTGATCATGACCTTCTCCATCGGGCCGGCCAGCCCAATGGCGAAACCGGCATTCGGGATCACGGCTCGTGTTCGAGCGTATGACCAGGGTTGGTCCAACTTCAGAGCCAGGTCGGTGACCAACTTCTGGAGCCGCTCCCAGTTTTCGCCGCCGTGCAGCCTTGGATCCGCGGTGATGCGCTCGGCCTCATTGAGCGGCCGCTCGGCCTCAACCAACACCTCGCTGAGCGGGTGGCGCGTGAGGGCGGGACATTGGCTCAGGCCGGCTCTGGTCTCGTCGAACCGCTTTCGCAGGATCGGCACCCTGGCGGCCACTTCCGGCGAGGTCATCGGGTACCAGCACCGGGCCAAGACGGTGCCGGTCGCATCGACCAGGCGCAAGTCAATCCTGCGGATTCGATCGTCATGCAGGGCAAAGGACACACTGCCGTCCGCCCCGACGGTTCCTTCCTGTCGGCGTGTGACTGTCCGGCCGCTGGTCTCGCCGTTCTGTTTTTCCTCGGCCACGAAGCGCAAATCTCCGCCCGAATCCAGCGCCAGCCGGTTCTCGCCCATCGTCACCGGATCGACCTTCCGGAACCGAGCCACGGCTGTTCTCTTCCCCCCGAAGACGATGTGCCCGAACGCCTCGGGTGTCTGGTAGCTGCCCCGAGTCGGTGCCCAGGTGCTCCGCTCCGGCCGCGAACTGTTGTGGCAGAATTGGACCGCCCAGGCGTCTCCCTCCACGGGCATGGACCGGCGCAGCTCGGCGAACGGGATTCTCATGGCCAGTGTCCATCCCTTGTCGTCGGACGCGGTCTGGACCTCGGCGCGGCCGTTCCACTCTCGCCGGCGCTCCCACGCGTCATAGACCACGCCGGCCGAGTTCACTGCGAAGTGGATGAATCGCTGGTGCGAGTGCCAAGGGTCGAGCAGTAGTTCGATACTGTCATCGCGCCAGGTTCTGTCGTCAGGCTGGCTTGCGGCTTGCTTCAACCGGGCCCCGCTTCGCCCCTGGCATCGGAACGCCACCCGCAGGGCCTCGGCTTCGTAGGCGAGGTACACCCAGGTCTGCTCGGCCGCCAACCGCCGCTCCCCCAGCCTTGTGAAACCGGTGACGACCGCCGCTTGTGTCCACGGCGGGCGACTCAAATCGGCACTCACGGGTGAAGACCCCACTTGGGGGATGGTGATGACATGCCCCGCATCGCTCTCCAGCGGACCCGGGTCACCGAGAAGGAGCTGGTTGGAGAAAACGCTCGTCAACAGAACGATGCAACAGGCATGTGGGGATCCTGCTCGGTGCATGGTGGGAGTATAGTGATTCCGCGAGGCCATGGGGAATCCGAGCGGCGGCCGCCGGCCAACGGAGGGCGGCACGAGCCCGCCGCCTCGGCCGCGGGTGCCGCCTGTCGGACGCGCGCTCGGAACGAACTCGAGGTCGCCGGTATTTGTTTCTCATGGAGTCCGTCATCTCCGGCATCGGGGTCAGGGTTGATGCCGGCGTGGCTGCCTTGGGGCCGGGATCGGAGGGGGCTAGGGAGTGGGCTGGTTGGGACCCGGAACCAGGTCATCAGTGACCGGCTTGCCGGTGGCCCGGCGAAGCTGTCCGCAGGCCGCGTCGATGTCCAGACCGCGACCTTTTCTCACGTGGGCATTGACGCCGCGTTCGCGGAGCCGATCGACGAAAGCGTGCGTGATCTGGGATGTGGGTCGCTCGAACGGCAGGCCCGGCACCGGGTTATACCGGATCAGATTGACGTTGCATCGCATCCGCCGGCAGAGGGTGACCAGTTGATTGGCGTGCTCAAGGGTGTCGTTGACCCCGCCGAGAAGGACGTATTCGAGGGTGACTTCGCGGTGTGTCCGCTCGAAGAAGTCGCGGGCCGCGTCGGTCAACTCGGCGATGGAGACGTTGCGGGCCCATGGTATCAACTCCTGCCGCAGCTCATCGGTGGGAGCATGGAGGGAGATGGCCAGATTGACCTGCAGACCCTCGCCGGCCAGCTGGCGGATCCGGGTGGGCAGGCCGACGGTGCTGAGGGTGATGCTCCGAGCTCCGATGCCCATGCCCCATTCGGCGTTGATGATCGACACCGCCTGGAGCACCGCGTCGTAGTTGGCCAGCGGTTCGCCGAGGCCCATGAGTACGATGTTGCCCAGCCGTTCGGGAGTTGCCGGGTCGGCCGCACAGAGTTCGCGGACTCGCATGGCCTGTTCGACGATCTGTCCGGCGGTCAGGTTGCGCTGCAGGCCGTTCAGTCCGCTGGCGCAGAACGCGCACCCGACCGGACATCCCACCTGGCTGGAGATGCACGCCGTGCGCCGCTTGTCGTCCGGGATCAGGACGCACTCGCTGGTTGCCCCGTCTGGCCATGCCAACAGCAGCTTGGTTGTGCCGTCGGAGGCCACCTGCCGCCTGGCCTCGGCTGCGGTATGGATTACCCAGTCCTTGGCCAGCTGTTGGCGCAGGCTTTTTGGCAGGTTGGTCATGGTTGCGAAATCGGCCGCGCCCTGTTTGTAGACCCAGTCCAGCACCTGCCGGGGCCGGTAGGCGGGCAGTTCGCACTGGGCGCAGTATCGACCGAGATCGTCCAGGGTTGCCTCCAGGAGATGTCGGCGTACCGGGTTGTTCATGGTCTCATTGTACGGTCGTCGTGACCAGGGTGCGACACACCCGCTGGGGCGAGGAATGGACACACCCAAGCCGACGGCGATAAGATGCAGGTCGTGCCAGGAAGCAGGTCTGCGATGGTCACCGATCCTTGTCTTGAAGCCCGTCAACGAATGGTCGAGGAGCAGATCCGGGCCCGCGGCGTTGTGGATGAGCGGGTGCTCCGACTCATGGCCGAGATACCACGGGAGCGGTTCATCCCGGCCGCGGAGCAGCATGGAGCGTTCAGCGATCGTGCGGTGCCCCTGGAATGCGGCCAGACGGTTTCTCAGCCCTTCATGGTCGCGGTCATGACCGAGTACCTTGACGTCGAGCCGGAACACCGCGTTCTGGAAATCGGCACCGGCTCGGGCTACCAGACCGCGATCTTGGCACGACTGGCTCGCGAAGTGTACACCATCGAGCGGCTGCCGCTTCTCCGGCAGCAGGCTCAGACCTTGCTCAATTCACTGGACATCGGAAACGTCATCTATCGAACCGGGGACGGGAGTCTGGGTTGGCCGGAGATGGCCCCCTTCGATCGCATCATGGTCACAGCGGCCGCCCCGGATGTGCCGAAATCGCTGATCGAGCAGCTCGCGGAGGGGGGACGGATGGTCATTCCCGTCGGCCAGGAAGGTGAACAGACTCTCACCCTCGTGCATTGCTCGGCGGGCCGCATCGAGGAGACGCCGCGTTTCCTGTGCCGGTTTGTGAAGCTGATCGGCCGGGAGGCGTGGAGCCAGTGAGGTGCCCAGGGCTCGGGGACGGGTGGCATGCCGGGCGCGGGCCGTCACCCTGAACCGCGGCTCCGAGATCAGAAGGCTTGCTGCTTGCCCCTGAGGCTGCCTACTTGAACTGTCGGATGGTCTGGATCACGTAGTCTTGCTGGTCCTCGGTCATTTCGGGGGAGATCGGGAGCGACAGGACTTCCTTGGCGGCCTTCTCGGCCACGGGGCAGGCACCTTCCTTGTAGCCCAGATCTCTGAAGCAGGGCTGGAGGTGGAGCGGCAGCGGATAGTAGATGCCCGATGCGATCCCGGCGTCGGTCAGGTACTTCTGCAGCGCGTCCCGGCGCGGCGAACGAATGGTGTACTGGTGGTAGACAGGCTCACAGCAAGGCAGGACTGCGGGTGTCTGCACGGACGAATCCCTGAGGCCGACGTCGTAGCGTGCGGCGCGCTGGCGGCGGGCGGCCGTCCAGTCGGCCAGCCGCTTGAGTTTCACCCGGAGGACCGCGCCTTGAATCCCACCCAGTCGGAAATTGCCGCCGATGAAGTGGTAGTAGTAGCGCGGATTCTGGCCGTGATCACGGATGAACCGCAGTTTCTGGGCCAGAGCCTCATCGCGGGTGAGGATCATGCCCCCTTCGCCGGCCGCCGACAGATTCTTAGTCGGATAGAACGAGAGCGTGCCGACAATTCCGAAACTGCAGGCCGGCCTGTCCTTGTAGGTGGCCGCGATTGCCTGGGCATTGTCTTCAACCACGTACAGACCATGCCGATTGCCGATCTCCATGATGCGATCCATGTCCGCGCATTGGCCAAACAGATGGACGGGGATAATCGCCTTGGTCTGCGGCGTGACGGCCGCCTCGACAGCTTCCGGGTCGATGTTGAATGTGTCCGGCAGAATGTCGACGAACACGGGTTTGGCGCCGGTACGGCTGACGCAACCGGCGGTGGCGAAGAAAGTAAAGGTCGGAACAATGACTTCGTCACCTGGTCCGATGCCAAGGGCCATGAGTGAGGCGAGGATGGCGTCCGTCCCGCTGCTCACGCCAATACCGTGAGGGACACCGGTGAGGGTGGCCAGTTCGGCTTCCAGAGAGGCCACATCGGGGCCGAGGATGTACTGCTGTGAGTCAAGTACGCGGATGACGGCGGCGCGGACCTCGGATTCGACCGACCGATACTGAGCCGCAAGGTCAAGGAGTGGCACTTTCATGGTCGACAGTATCGCCGCATCGTCCGCCGATCACAACAGCCGCGGATGTCGGTCGGTGTCGCCTAGTCCGGGCCGCACAGACAGGTGAGAGCGAGTCAGCGAGTGCAACGCGTTGCTCGTACGGCGATCCTCGAGATGATGAATGCTGACCTCGAGATGGCGAATGCTGATGCGATCGAAGATGAAGGATCAGAGGTGGGGGGCGCAAAAAACTTCCGGGCCAGGACTCATGTCCCATCCCGGAAGTGCGCCACGGCTAAGACAGCCGAGAATCGGGAGCGTTACTGCTCTGGGGGCGAATATAGCACGCTTTTCGCCGCCATGTCAACCAATGCATCGGCGAAACGGTCACGGATCATGAATGCGCTAACATCATACTATATATAGAGTTATGAAGATAGCGAGTTGGCCCTTTACGACCCCGCGACGCAAGTGCCGCTGGCGTAGGAGGTTGCTCTTCGGCAAAGAATCTGACAAAATCTGCAAAAAGCTGGTCGAGCGATATTACCCATTGTTGGGTATTCACATCTGGCGGGAGCGGGTCGGTTGGGAGCTGCCGGCGGCGTGTCTTGCCGGCTGAGTTGTCGAGGGGCCAGGAGGTGCTGGCATGCTTCGCGACATCCAAGTCTCGCTTGCCTTGGTGGAGTGCCAGGGTTCCTGGCTGGTCAGCCGACGCGCTCCGGGACGGGTTTTCGCCGGTCATTGGGAGTTTCCTGGCGGCAAGGTCGAGGGAACGGAAACGCCGGCGGCAGCGGCGGTTCGGGAGGTGTGGGAGGAGACCGGCCTGAGGGTCGTTGCGGTGGGGGACGTCGGGCAGGTAGCAACGGAACATGACGGACAAAGGGTGGTCCTTCACCTGGTTCGGTGTCAAGTCGTGGAAGGCTCGCCTACGGTGTGCAGTCCGGCCATCGATGAGGTTCGCTTCGTTTCGCTGAGTGAGCTGGCCGCTCTGCCCATGCCGCCAGCGAACGGCGAGATTGTCGCCCATTTGTCTTTTTTAGACAGGAAATAGGTTTTTGCTTTATGACCGATTCCGCGAGGCGATTCTGGGGATGACTGTTGGGCATGGGGCGTGGTCGTGTTCCAGGCAGACATGCCCGCACGCCTCGGTTTCGCGGACGGCGTTCGGGCATGCCAGGTGGAGTCCTGCACGGAGTTTGGCCCGGCGATCAGCCGGGGGCCGCTGCGGCGGTCGGAGCCATGCCGGCTTTGGCCAGGGTGGCGTTGATCTTCTCGCCGAGGGTTTCTGCGGTGAAGGGTTTGACCACGTAGTTGTTCACCCCGGCCTGGATGGCCTCGATCACCCGCCGCTTCTCCGCTTCGGTGGTGACCATGATGAGCGGCATCTGCTTGTCGGTCTCGCGGATTTTGCGGACCAGGGTGATGCCGTCCATGTTGGGCATGTTCCAGTCGACCAAGGCCATGTCGGGTTTGCTCTCGCCGATCATTTTGAGGGCCTCGACTCCGTCGGCCGCCTCGACCACGTCTTTGAAGCCGAGTTGGGCCAAGACGTTCTTCTGAATATTCCGGATCGTCCGCGAATCATCAACCAACAGGATCTTCATGGTCCACCTGCTCCTGGTTCAGACACCAACCGTCCCTGATGCCTCAGGCGCCCACCCCCGCTGGAACGGGTGCGGCGCTCACCGCGGCCGGCTTCTTCTCAACCACCAGAACGACTTCCACAGCGAACCGTCCCAGCGACGAATCGCAGGGCAGCGAAAGTCGCGGAGCGATTCTTGACTGAGACACGGTATGCTCCTTGCCAATGATCACGCTGGGCAACGAGATGCTCAGGTTGAGACCTTCGAGGTTTGCCTTGGCGTGACCGGCCACCATGTTGGCGAGTTCGCCGAGTGCGTCGGCGAAATCGGGGTTTTTTTCATCCATCTCGGCGCCGGCGAATTTACTGGCGGCGGCGGCTGCGGTCCGCGTAGGGAAAGACAGCACCACGCAGCCGCTGGCATCGCCGGACAGCCCGATGACGGCGGAGACATCGGCGTTAGCCTCATCGTGTTCCTTGATCACCGGTTTGCTGACGATGATGTCCGTCGCCAGCATAGTCTTGAACACGTTTTTCACAGACCCGATGAAAGGGTTGATGAATCTGACGTCCATGATCCCTGCCTCTTCGTTGCTGGGAGCCTTCCCAAACCGGGTACTTCGCGGGATACGCACCACGGCCACCCGAACGCTGTATCGGTCGGAACCCGAGGCTCCATGAACATGGACCCGCTCAGTTTTCCGCCGGGTGATGAAACGGTTGGGAAACGTCCCGTAACTGCGTCGCTTCCCTTTTCGGATCTCGAGCGGACGGACAGCCGGAGACAACGCCGGGACGGATCGCCGGTGTCGCTGCCTGCGGTGGTCTTGGGGCGGTCGCGCTCCTCAACCGCGGGCGGACGTTACGGGACCTCCGCGGCGCGGAAGATGTCATGAGGATGCTCCGGCATGCTCACGGTTCGCGTGCAATGGGATTCTCGCCGCCGATGCGGAGCGTCTCGAATCCCTCTGGCGGAGGACCGCGATGAAGTCCACTTGTCCAGCGAGGTGACCGGGGGTAGTCTGAATGCCGTGGTCCATCGGAAACGTGGATTGAGGCTCGAGCTGACGGAGTGTACGGATATGCGACTGATCGCGCGGGCTATGATGGTGGGTGGTCTTTGCTCAGTGGTGGTTGTCCTGGCGGGCTGCGATTCAAGAGATGTGCCCACCAGCCAGAGCGTGACCGCGGATCAGGCGGCGTCCAAGCCGGGCAGCCTGGCGGCCCCGGCCAGGCTGAAGATTGCCGACCGGGTGTCGTGTTCGTCGCTGGTCCAGATCAAGCAGCCGCTGGAGGCCGTCGCCAAGTCGATTTCCGAGATGGGCTATCCATACATGGATCTGTCCTGTCTGTCGTGGGCCCCGCACGCGTCGGTGGTCGAGATGCGCAAGGACTTCGAGAAGGAGGCCGGCCGGGTTGAATCGGTGCTGGCGGCCAACCGCTTGAAGGTGTCCAACCTGACGCTGGATGCGGTGGAGATCAAGCCGTACGCGGAATACGAGGAGGATTTCCGGCTGGTGGTGAAGCTGGCCGCCCGGCTGAAGGCCCGGTTGATCAACATCATGGCTCCGTCCAAGGGAGCTGATTGGGCCGACCAGGTCAAGAAGCTGAAGGCCTTGCAGGCAATCGCGGCCGCGTCGGGTGTGATTCTGACCGTCGAGACACACGCCAACCAAGTCACGGAACTGCCGGCCGATGCTGAGAAGCTGTGCAAGGAGGTACCGGGCTTGGGCCTGACGCTCGACCCCAGTCATTACTACGCGGGCCCGAACCAGGGCCGGAGCTTCGATTCCCTGTACCCGCTGGTGCAGGGCACCGGTTTTCGGGCCGGGGGGATGAGTTGGGATACGATTCAGATGCCGTGGGGCGAGGGGCCGATCGATTTCGCGGGCATCGTGGCCAAGTTGGAGGCGGCGGGGTACCGGGGTTTCTACGTGGTCGAGTACCTGGAAGGCTTCAACACCCTGGATCCGCTGGCTGAGGCGAGCAAGTTTCTCGCCTGGGCGAAGGGACTGTGAGCTTGGCCATCGACGGTCGCAGGAGGGTCCGGGTCGTTCGGCTGTGCGGGGCGCAAAAACAGAGAGCATGATCGGGTGGAAGAGAACTCCACGCCGCTGCTCTCTTTGTTCCGCCTATTTCCCGCCGGGTTGAATACTGCTGTGTAATCCTATCGATCAAAACAAGCAGAAAACAATAGTCATGGATGTGGGTAAAAACCCCGATTGTGATTTCCTGGGGCCGAGAGCTGCGGGTCTCCTCGACGATCGAGCGGGTGTCCCGGATTGGTTGGAGACATCGAGCTGGCGGGAGAGGGCATGGCCGGGGCGGCGGTGTTTTCGCTCGGAAGTGCGGCCGCGGCTGTCATCGGCCGGTGGTGATCCGGGGGCCTTCTTCCTGAGCTGACCAGGCGCTCAAGTTGCCGTGGCGAGCGACATAGTCCTGCCAGAGTTCGAACCAATAGGCGAGGAACTGGTAGGGCTGCCAAGCGGTGTAATACTGGCGGAGCGCGGCGGGGGTAAACCGGCGACGGGGATGGCGGGCTTTGAGAAGACGGAGCATTTCGGTGTCGACGGCCAGTCGGTCGTAACGCCCCAAAATCATGCAGAGGTTGCTGGCTGCGTAGTCGCCGACACCGCGGATGCGGCGGAGGCTGCGGTACAGTTCGTCGGTCGGTCCGGCGAAGTGTTCCAGAGCGGCCAGGTCGGTCCGGTCCTCGGCGATGTCGACGGCCAGGGCGTGCAGGTAGTCGGCCCGGTAGCCCACGCGGGCGATCCGTTTGAGGTCGGCCGGACCGGCGGCGGCGAGGCGGACCGGGGTGGGGAAACCTCGCCCCGTTCCCTGACCGGTGGGTATGCCCCAGTGTTCCACCAGCTTGGCGATCATGGCCACGGTCTGCCGCCAAGCGACGTTGCAGGTGCAGATGACCTTGACAATGTCCTCGAAGAGTGTGGCACTGCGGAGCAGCCGGCCGAAACGCCTGTCGGCGGCGGGGCGATGGGATGGCGAATCAAGGCAAAGGGCGTGGAAACGGGAGAAGTCCTCGTCGAGCCGGAGCATCCGGCGAACGGCGGTCCGGACGACCATCGCCTGTGGCCGTGACAGCCTGGCGGTCAAGGTCACGAGCAGTTGCCTCTTGTCCGACTCGCGGACGGCGACGGCCACGGCGGCGTCCTGGTCGAGGGTGATCGCCGTTCGCAGCGTACGGGTTGCCGGCTCCCACGCGTTGGGAGCCAAGACGAAGAAGCCGTGCGAGCAGACGGCGGTGCCGAAGTCGAAATCGGGCGGCGCGGCCAAGGCGATTCGCATGTCAAGAAGGTAGCGGCGGGCTCGAGGTCGGGCAACGCTCTTGCCATGGGGGGCAAACGCGGCTATCACACCGACGTGGACATACAACAGCGAATGAGGGAGATCCTGGCCCGCGAGGCAGCGGCCATTACCGCGGTGAATGTGACTGCCGAGTTCGAGCGGGCGGTGCGGGCGATCAACGCCTGCGGGGGCAAGGTGCTGACCACCGGGATGGGCAAGGCGGGGCACATTGCCCGCAAGTTCGCCGCCACGCTGTGTTCCACGGGGACGCCGGCCGCCTACATTCACCCGGGCGAGGCCGCCCACGGCGATCTGGGGCTGGTGGACAAAGATGACTGCATCGTCGCGTTCTCGACCAGCGGCAAGACCAACGAAGTCATCGAGATGCTCGATCTGGGCCGGCACCTGGGTCTCGAGACGATCATCGGCATCACCTCGCATCCCGACTCGCACCTTCGCGATCTGGCCGACATCATTCTGGACATGGGTATCGTCGAGGAGCCTTGCCCGCTGGGTCTGACGCCGTCGGCGAGTATCGCGGTGATGCTGGCGATCAGTGACGCCATCGCCCTGGCCCTGATGGAGCTCAAGGGGGTCACCAAGCACGACTACGGCCTGCGGCATCACGGCGGGTACCTAGGGCGGAAGGCCCGCACGGACAATCTGTGAGCGGCGATTTCTCACCCCGATAGTCGGCCCTGCACCCCGCGTTGCCCCCGGGGGATCACGCGGTCATGGCAGGGTCGCGCGGGTTCGCGATGCTGTGTCGAGAGGGGCGTGCATGAGTCTTCAGCAGGATGCGCGGGGAGACGCGGTCAGCAAGCCGGGATCGACCGGTGGCCGCTACCTGGTCACCGGTGGTGCGGGCTTTCTGGGGGTCAATCTGGTGCGGTACCTCCTCGCCCGAGGGCACCAGGTGGCCTCGCTGGATGTGGCCCCGTTCGATTACGCCGATTGTCGCGACCGCGTCGAGGTTCACCTCGGCGACATCCGGCGGCCGGAGGACGTTCGAAGGGCCGTGCGCTCCGCGAGATGCGTGGTTCACGCCGCGGCGGCCTTACCGCTGTACAAGCCCGAGGACATCTTCTCGACCGATGTGGATGGCACGCGGAACGTGCTTCAGGCCGCGCTGGAGGCGGGCGTCGAGCGCGTCGTTCACGTCTCCTCGACCGCGGTGTATGGCATCCCCGACCATCATCCTCTCCGGGAAGATGATCGCAAGCAGGGCGTGGGGCCTTATGGGCAGGCCAAGGTCGAAGCGGAAGAGGTCTGCCTCGAGTACCGCAGACGCCACGGCATGTGCATTCCGATGGTGCGGCCCAAGTCATTCATTGGCCCTGAGCGGCTCGGCGTGTTCGCCATCTTCTACGACTGGGCCCACGAGGGTCACGGTTTTCCCATGATCGGTTCGGGGCGTAATCGCTACCAGCTTCTCGACGTGGAGGATCTCTGCGAAGCGATCTACCTCTGCTGCGTACTGGACGGTGAGCGGGTCAACGACGTGTTCAACATCGGTGCGGCCGAGTTCACCACCATGGGCGAGGATTTTCAGGCGGTTCTGGACGAGGCCGGTTTCGGCAAGAAGATCAAGCCCTTTCCGGCCCGTCCGCTCATCTGGACCCTGCGACAGCTGGAGCGGCTGGGGCTCTCGCCGCTGTACAAGTGGGTCTACGAAACGGCCTGCGAGGATTCGTTCGTCTCGATCGAGAAGGCCCAGCGGGTGCTGGGATTCCAGCCCCGATACTCGAACAAGCAGGCTCTGGTCCGCAACTACCGCTGGTACCTGGAGCATCTGGACCAGTTCGCCGGCACCTCAGGCGTATCCCACCGCGTTCCCTGGAAGCAGGGTATCCTACGGCTGGCGAAGGTTTTCTTCTGACTGGCCGGGCCGGGAGCTGTCGCCGGACGGCGGCCGGGGCGACAGGCACAACTCGTCGAAAGACACGACGAAGTTGCGTTCGGCGAGATCTCCCGCCTTGCTGTGCAGACCAAGCCGGGCGTAGGCATCTTGAGTCATGGCCGACCAGTGCAGGCACTGCGGATCGCGCGGGGTGTGATAGCTCTGCATGTAGCCGCCGGTGAAGACCCGGGTGATGGCGTACCCGCAAGGGTACTCCTTGGTCGAGGCCGTCTCGACGTACGGGAGGTTGCCCGTCTCCTCCGGCCAGTAGCCGACGTAGTTGCGGTGCAGGTGACCCGCGAAGACGCCGGCGATCCGGCCATGGGCGCGGAGGAGGGGGGCGAGCTTCCGGGCGGCGTTGGGCGAGACGCTCGGGGTCTTGCCCGTGGCGAGGTCGATGGTGTGCGCGGCCCCGCTCCCGTAGATCTTGCCGAGCAAACCGCTTCCCAGCTGGAGCAGTTCCTCGGTCAGGGCTTCTCCCGAGGCCCTTTCCAGCTTGGGCAGGATGGGGCGGTGCAGCAGCACGAAGGTCCACCGGTCTGCATGATCGCGAAGGTCCCGGGCCAGCCAGTTCAACTCGGCGTCCAGGACCGGATCCTTGTCGTTCACCATCGGTTCGGTGTCGAGAATGACGAGATGGATGTCCTGATGGTTGAAGCTGTACCAGGGCTTGGCGAGGCCGAATGTCTGCAGGAAAGGGGCGGCCGCGTCGTGGTTGCCGTGGACGACGCGATAGGGACGAGTCAGTCGATCGAAGAGCTGCCTGGCCTGCGGGAACTCGTTGGCGGTCGATCCGTCGGTGAGATCCCCTTTGATGATGGTGAAGGCGGCGCCGCGGGCATTGATTTCATCGATCGCGGCTCCGACCGCCAGGCGCCAGAAGGGCCGATTGGGCTCGGGCCAACGTGTGCCTGGGCTGATGAGCTTCCCGCGAAGGCTGAGCCGGGCGACGATCTGCTGGCCGACGTGCGTGTCGGTCATCGTGGCGAAGGAGAACAGCTCCTCGCCCGGCGGCGGGATGAGTGTGGTGAACTGACCGTTGGCCTGACCGGTCGTTGCGTCGTGCTCGACCTGGCAGGCGTAGTCGTATCGTGTCCCCGGCCGCAGGCCCCGGAGTTCGCAGTGCTCAAACCGCCGGGAAGAGGACGCAACCGGAGTGCCGCCCGCCTGGCCGGACCCGCCGGGGGGCATGGGCCTTGCGATCCGGTCCAGGCGCTCTCCGTGTTTCCCATAGCGGATGATCGTCTCGGTCGGCCGATTCGTTTCCCAGGTGAAGACGGCCGTCGTATCGGTGACGGTCGTGAGCATGAACCGGCTGACGGCGACTTCGGGTGTCGAGGGTGAGGTGGCGGTATCGTCCTGGCTTGGCAGGGCCGTTCGTGAGTTGCGCTCCTGGCCTGAGGCCGCCGACAGCAGGAGCGAGAGAGCAACTACCATCCACCCGCGGAAAGGCCACGGGCGTTTGACTTCGGAACGTTTCGCCATGATGGGTATTGTATACGACCCAAGCACGCCGGGACGAGACACGGCGGTATCCCGAGACCGGATGTCGACACCCGCCACCTCGTGACTCACGTCTATCCGCACCTGCACGATGCCGGCTTACGAGCGGTGACGTTCAGACTGGTGATGCAATCGGCCGGCGTCGTGCCATGCGGGAGCTGCTCGGCGATGCTCTTGTAGAGTGGATCTTGGAACCCGGTTATGGCCCGGATGTAGTCGCTCTTGGGTTCGAGCACGATGTCGCCCAGACCGGCCCCGCTGCCAGAGCCGCGAGTCTGGGTGGGTCATCGAAACCGACATGAATCACCCTCGCCTTGCCGTGGAAGATGGGGCATGTCTCATGAGCATGCCCGCAGACCGTGACCACGAAATCGAAAGGCACATCCTTCAACTCAGCCACGTTCTTCGAACGATACCCCGAGATACCCACACCCGCTTCGGCCATGACCTTCACGGCGTTCGGGTTCAGGCCGTGGGTTTCTATACCCGCCGAGCAGGCCTTGAGGTCATCACCCTTGAGATGGCGCGCCCAGCCCTCGGCCATCTGGCTTCGACACGAGTTGCCGGTGCAAAGGAACAACACTCGTAACCTGCGCATGTTCTCCTCGCGTCGTCATCAGAGTAGCGTTCTTGCCGCCGCGGCATGCGGCCTACTTGGTACGCCTGACCAGCAGAGCCACCTCCGCCACGCGGCGACCGAGGTTCCTGGCGGTCGCGGTGCCGAATTCGTCGCCGCTGATGCTGTCCTTGCCGTCGTTGACCAGTGTGCCGCCGATGTGAGCACTGGGCTTGCCGTCGCCGACCACGATCATTTCCTGGCACAACAGGGCCGCAAGGACGGATTGCGTGGTCAACTCCTGGCCGCCGTTGCGGGCAGCGCCGACCGCCAACACGCCGCCGACCTTGTTGCTGAGCACGAAGTTGTTTTTGCGGAACACCATGCAGCGGTCGATGAACGCCTTGCACAGCGAGCTCATGTTCCCGAAATAGACCGGCGTTCCGACGACAATGCCGGCCACCACGGGGCTGCCGAGCTTTTCGGTCAGTGCCGGGAAATCGTCCTTCTCGCCCGGCTCCAGCGGCATGCCGGCCGCCACCCCGCCGGGGATCTTGAAGCCGGCCAGCTCGATCAACTCGACCTCCACATCCGGCGACACCGCCTTGGCGGCATCCAGGCAGATTTGCATGGCTGCCGCGGTCGTCTTGCCCTTGCGGGGGCTGCAACACACCCCGACGATCCTGATCTTTCCCGCGGAAGTCCCCTCGGCGGCATGGGCGGTACCGGCACTCGCGATTGCACCGGCAGCCACCGCCGTTCCAGCGACCTCCAGGAATCCCCGTCGTGACCAGTTCTGTTTCATCGCATGTCTCCTTGGAAGAAGTCAATGTTCACACGTTTTGGCGCGCCCGGTCGGTCAATGGGCCGTATACAACAGACACAACCCGCCGAGCAGAACCAGGACGCCACAGACCTTCTTGAGGATCACCGCGCCCTTGGAGTGCTCGTTCCAGTCCAGGTATCGCTGCACCATTTCGGTCGACGTTCCCGCGGCCACGATCACCGAGCAGTGCCCGATGCCGTACACGAGCAACAACGCCGCGCCATAGAGAGCGTTGGTCGTCGCG
>JAGNEZ010000055.1 GCA_018003015.1 Phycisphaerae bacterium
CTTCGTCCAGACCCTTTCTGGGCGGGTGGGCCGCACCATCGATTTGCCCACCGAGTCCCAGTGGGAGTACGCCTGCCGGGGGGGCACCAGTACCTTCTATTCCTTCGGTAATTCCTCCGATCAGCTGGCAAATCATGCCTGGTTTTGGGATAATGCAGATTCGCAGACTCACGCCGTCGGCGGCCGGCTGGCCAATCCCTACGGCCTGTTCGACATGTACGGCAATGTATGGGAGTGGTGCCAGGACGTCTGGCATGAGACCTACGCCGGTGCTCCGACCGATGGCAGCGCCTGGCTCAGCGGTGATGACACGACCCTGCGGGTCGCCCGCGGCGGTTCGTGGGGTCATGAGGCCGTGGATTGCAGCTCGCCGTCGCGCGACCGGGGCACGGCCACCCATCCCAGTTACCTCATCGGTTTCCGGGTGGCCTCGGGTTCGTGAGGGCTTCGACAGCCTCCGTAGTTCGGGCTTGATTTGGCCCTTGAGAGTGACACTGTGACGAGATGACGGTGATGAGAAGGAAGACAACTCAGACGCGAGTGGGGTTCATCCTGGGGTTATTCTGCACAGCCCTGGCCACGGGCTGTGGGGAGTCTTCCACGCCTGAGGAGGTTACTCGCTTTCAACAGGCCGGCCCGGTGCAGCCGCCGGTCGATGAGGACCGGGTGGTCAATGCCAAGCTGCCGTCCGGGCCCTACCGGCCGGTGGCGGGCGACGTTCTGGAAGTGGTCATGCCTGCGGTGCTTCAGGAGGCTCGATCCAGCTACCAGCCCACCATCGAGTTGACCCGTCCGGAATCTCATCTCTGCCGGGTGGGCGACGACGGCAAGATCACCTTGCCCATCATCGGCGAGCTGGATGTCAGGGCTCGGAGCCTGCCGGAGATCGAGGCCCTGGCCACCAAGGCCTACTACCCGAAGTACGTCAAAGAACGGCCGAGCATCGTGGCCAAGGTTCAGACCTACCGTACGGCCCGCGTTTCTGTTGTCGGGGCGATCAACCTGCCCGGTGTCTACGAGCTGCAAAGCCAGGAGATGTCCCTGGTCGCCCTGCTGATGAAAGCCGGGGGGATTGATCTGAAGGGTTCGACCGGCGCCGCGACGGGCGGGGCCAGCGTGGTGCGGATCAAGCGGATGGGCAACCCGGCCCTGGCCGCATCTGCCGCACCCCAGACCCAACCGGCCGGTCTGCCAGTTCGTGCTCCGGATTCCCTGTCTCCCCCGGGACAAGCCGGGGTGATGACCGTGGTACTGCCCGTCCGCGGGCTCAACATTCCGTTTGCGGATGTGCCCCTGGTGGAGGGCGACATGATCGAGATCGAAGGCCTCAAGCCCGAGGTCTTCACCGTGATCGGCTTGGTCAACAAGGCCGGGGCGTTTCCTTACCCGCCGGGCACGCAGTTCAGCCTGCTCCAGGCCCTTTCGTTTGCGGCGGGCCTGAACGACATCGCCGACCCCCAGTACGCCAAGATCTACCGCCAGGACGCCGATGGGAGCATTGTCGAAGCCTCGTTCAAGGTGAAGGGCAGCGCCCTGACCAGCGCCTCCAATGTCATGATCAAGCCGGGCGACGTCATCGCCGTGGAGCACACGCCGGCCACCCGATTCAACTTGATACTGGCCGAGGTATTCAAGATCAACGCCGGCGTGAACCTGCAGGCAACGTATTACTACTGGAATCCGTATGATTACGATACCGGTAGAACCAGTCTTCGTCAGAGCCTTCTCCAGGATGTGATTAACAACCGGCCCACGCTCCTGAACCTGGGGCAGTAGTATGAGCAAGTAAGGGGTGTGTCATGAGTCGACTGGATAACTTGCCGCCGATCGAACCTCGAAAGCCCGCGGGTCCGCCCGCCGGGTCGGGTGCGGTCGCGGTCATGTCCTCAAGCCTTTTCGAGATCGCCTGGCGCCGGCGCTGGGTTATTGCCGCGATCACTGTGGCCGCCCTGGCCGCCGCGTTTCTCTACGTCATGAAGGCCACCCCGATCTTCACTAGTACTTCGCGCTTGTATGTGGAGCAGGCCGGCCCGCAGATCATGAACGAGCGTGAAGGGATCGTGACCCAGTCCAAGAACTACCTGTACACCCAGGCCGAGATTCTCGCCTCCACCCCGATCCTCACCGAAGTGGCCGATCAGTCCACGGTTCGGCGGATGAAGACCTTCGCCGAGGTCGACAATCTCATGGTCTTCCTGAAGAAGGCCCTGAACGTCAAGGTGGGTGCCAAGGACGACATCATCAGCGTGGCCCTCGACTCACCTTATCCCGAAGAAGCGGCCGGCGTGGTCAACAGTGTGGTCGAAGCCTATGTGAACTACCAGACCAATCGCAGGAAGAGTACGTCCTCCGAAGTACTCAAGATCCTCCAGAAGGAAAAGGAGAAACGCGACAGCGAACTGACCGGCACCAACAAGAAGATCCTCGATTTCAAGATCGCCAACCCAACGTTGACCATCGAGGACGAGCGCGGGGGCAACATCCTGATTCAGGCCCTCTCCCGCTTGTCGGCCGCCCTGGCCGAAGCCCGAATCACCACGATTAACGCCAAAGCCTCCTATGAGTCCGCCAAACTCCTGTCCTCCGACCCGGAGCAACTCCAGCGATTCGCCGAGGCCCAGCTCGAACGCGGGGTTCGCATCTCCATGGAGCAGGAGAAGACCCAGCTCACCGGCGAACTCCACCAGCTCGAGCTGCAGTTGGCCGACTGGCAGCAGAAGGTGACCGCCGATCACCCTGCAGTTCAGACTCTCCAGACCAAGATCGGTCAGCTTCGCGCCCAGATCGAGGAGCAGGGCACCAAGACCGCCAAGGATTTCCTGGAGGTTGCCAAGCAGCAGTGGCTGACCGCCCAGCAGGCCGAGAGCGAGATGGACAACGCCTTCAAGGAGCAGCTCACCCAGGCCCAGCTGGTCAATACCAAGGCAGCGGAGCTGGCCATTCTCACGGCCGACAAGGAGCGAACCGAGAAACTCCTCGACATCCTCGACAGCCGCATCAAGGAGCTGAACGTCACCGAGGACGCCGGGGCCCTGAACATCAGTGTGCTCGAGGTCGCTCGCCCGGAAGAGAAGCCCAGCAAGCCCCAGAAAGCCCGGATCATGGCCATGGCCCTGGTCCTGGGGCTGATGCTCGGCTTCGGTCTGGCCATGCTCCTCGATTGGATGGATCATCGGCTTCGCTCGGCCGACGAGATCTCCGCCGTACTGGGCGCCCCGGTCCTCGGTGTGGTGCCGACCATGTCGTCCAGGGAATCCCGGACCGAGCGCGGCCAGAAGGCCCACCGCGAGTCGAGCTCCACCATCGCCGAGTCCTACCGGACCATCCGCACGGCGATTTACTTCGGGGTGCCCGAAGGCGGTGCCAAGACCATTCTGGTGACCTCGCCCGCGCCGGGTGACGGGAAGTCCACTGCGGCCAGCAACCTGGCCATCACCATGGCCCAGGCCGGCCAGCGGACCCTTTTGGTCGATGCCGACTTCCGCAAGCCGATGATTCATCAGATCTTCGAGATTGACGATCAGCACGGCCTGTCGTCCGCCCTCGCCGGCCAGTCGACCAACGGATTGGCTATTCAGGCCAGCCAGATTCCTGGTCTCGACCTGCTGCCCTGCGGGCCGGTGCCACCCAATCCGTCGGAGCTGCTCAACAGCGAGGCCTTCGCCCAGCTGCTCCGCAAGCTCGCCGCCGACTACGACCGCGTGGTCATCGACTCGCCGCCGGTCATGCCGGTGACCGATGCTCGCATTCTGGGCGCGCTCTGCGACGTCACCGTCTTGGTCCTTCGCGCCGAGCGGTCCACCCGCAAAGCCAGCGAACAAGCTCGTGACGGGCTACTCAGCGTGGGGGCCCGACTCCTGGGCGTCGTGGTCAATGATGTGCCTCGCGGGCGGGACCGCTACGGTTACTACGGAGGCTATGGTTACTACGGAGGCTACGGTTACTACGGCCACTACGGAAAGAACGGAGAGGATAACCCGAAGGAACGGCGAAGGGCGTCTCGGACCGCCGCCCCGACCGAGGGTACGACACAGGCATGATCAGTTTCCTCCAGGCACTGACCGCACTCACGGGCAGAGGCCACCCCGCCCAGCAGTTCACGGGGGTGGATCTGCACTGCCATGTTCTGCCTGGCCTGGACGACGGTCCTGCCTCCGAGGCCGAGTCGCTGGCTCTGTGTCGGGCCCTGGTGGCGGATGGCGTCCACACCGTTGTGGCCACGCCTCACCAACTGGGGAAGATGGAGCAGCGATACAGCGCCCTCGATATCCGTCAGGCGGTGACCTACCTGCGGACTCGGCTTCAGGTCGCGAGTATTCCCCTGGAAGTAGTCCCCGGGGCAGAGGTGCGAATCCATGAAGGACTGCCCGGGCTAATTGATGAGGATGAGGTGCTCACCCTGGCCGACCGCGGCCGCTGGGTCCTGATCGAGCTCCCTCGCCTCAGCTACATCGAGCCGCTGCCCCTGATTCGGCAGCTCAAGGATGCGGGTATCCGCTCCATCATCGCCCATCCGGAGCGGCATGTCTGCGTGCAGACTCACCCGCACGTGATCCGCGGCTGGATTGAGGCCGGGGCCTGCATTCAGGTCACCGCCACCAGCCTGCTGGACCGTCTGGAGGAAGAAGCCTATCGCTGTGCCTGGCGGATGGTCGCCGAGGTGGGTGCCGTGTTGATCGCTTCTGACGCCCACGATGCCGATCGCCGCCGGCCACGGTTGTCCGAGGCGTTCCGGGCCGTCGCGCTGCGGATGGGTGAGCGCGTTGCCCGGCGGGTGTGCATCGATCATCCGGCCGACGTTCTGGCCGGACAGGCTTTGCGACCCGTTTTCGAGACCCCTGCTAGGCAAGAGGCCTCCAGATGACCACCCTCACCACGCACCACAGATCTGAGCGCGCCGCCGCCCATCACCGGTCGACGATACCGGTCGAGCCGGTCGCGAGCCCCCTCGACGGCCTGATCGAGTTGATCCTGATCGGCCTGCTGGCGTTCATGCCCCTGGCCTTCGGGGCGGTCGAGGCCTGGAGCGAGCTGGTCATCCTGGTTGCCGCGGTCGTCCTGGCCGGGTGTGTGGCTCTGCGGTTCATGATCACGCGTGAGGTTCGGCCGGTCTGGAGCTGGACCTACGTGCCCATGGCCCTGTTCGTTCTCCTGGTTGCCCTGCAGCTCGTCCCGTTGCCGGCTCGTGTCGTCCAGGCCATCGCTCCGCACACCGCGGCCACCCGCACCCAGCTCCTCGCCGATCTGCCCGATGCGTCACGAGTGCTCGACACCATGACCTTGAGCTTCTATCCGCTGGCCACGGCCCACAACCTTCGCCTGATCCTGGTCGTGTGTGTCGTGTATCTCACCGTGGTCAACGTCATCCGCCGCCCCGAGCAGATCAAACGCCTGCTGGCCGCGGTCGCGGCCATCGGCGGGGCCGTCACGCTCATCGCCCTCGCCCAGACCATCACCGGGACTGATTCCATCTACTGGTCTGTCCCGACCGGCGGCAAGTACGCCGACGCCGGTCCGTTCATTAACCACAGCCATTTTGGTCAGTTCACCAACCTGGCCATCGGCGCGGCGTTCGGCCTGGCCCTGCTGCTGGTCTACGAGAACTTCCGCGGCATACCCTACACCCCGGCAGCGGTCATGGACCGGCTCGGCGAGCCCAAGCTCCGGCCCTTCTGGGCCCTGGTGACGATGATGGTCCTCGGTGTCGCCAGCGTTTTCACCTCGCTGACCCGCGGCGGTATGATCACAATGCTGATCGCGGCCTCTTTCACCGTGCTGGTCCTGTCCAGCAAGCGCGGCCTACGCGGCGTCCGCTGGTTGATCGCGGTCATCTCCCTGGTCGCCTTCTGCGTCGTGCTCTACGTCGGGTTCGACGCGGTCTATGACCGGCTCGCCACTCTCCGCGAGGTGGACCAGGCCCAAAGCGGCCGGCTGCAGATCCTCAAGGACATCGCCCTCGCCTGGACCCAGTTCCCACTGTTCGGCACCGGCCTCGGCACCCACGAGGTCGTTTACCCCATGTTCGAGCATTCGAGCATCACCCATCTGGCCGGCCACGCCGAAAACGAGTACGCCCAGCTCGCTGAGGAGACGGGCATCCTTGGCCTCAGTTGCGCGGTGGTTTTTCTGACGCTGGTCTGGTCGAGCTATGTTCGCAGCATCCGCCGGCTCCGTCCCTCGATTCGCTGGGTCGCGTTTGGCCTGGGCTTCGGCCTGCTGGCGGTCATGCTCCATAGCCTGAGCGACTTCGGCCAGCACATACCCGCGGTCATCTGCCTGTCGGCGGTGACCTGCGGCCTGCTCGTGGTGCTCGCCCGCATGCGCCACTCCGAGGATCCCCCGCGTTCGCCGGGCCTGCTCCAGCGCTTGGTCGATACCCGGGTCGCGCCCATGGCCGCCCTGGTACTGGTCGCCGTGGGCGCCGCCTGGTCGATCCCCGCTGCCCTGCGGGCCAACGACGCCGAGTCCTCCTGGCGGATCGCGGCACGCATGGAGAACAAGCTCCGCGACGACGATTGGATCGGCACCAACGATCAGTTCGCCATCCTCATCAATCAGGCCGCCCAGGCGGCGACGCTCGAGCCGGCCAACGTCAAGTACCGCTACAACCTGAGCGTCTTCCGGTGGCGGGCGGTCAGCCGGGTGATCAACCCGGACACCGGCGAACTGGTGCTCAACGACCAGTCCATCCGCCACACCGAGCGGATCGTCGATGAGCTCCACCAGACCCGGCCGGTCTGCCCGGCGTACGGGCCGGTCTATGCCCTGCTCGGCCAGCTGGAGTGTTTCATCCTCAACCGGCCGGCGGGTGCCGACCGGGTCCGGCTTGGGGTCAAGCTCGCTCCGAACGATGCCACCGCCTGGTACTCCGCCGGCCTGCTCGAGGCCGAGTCAGACCGCCCCGAAGCGACCGACGCGGCAGGCAGGGCCTTCGCGAGGGCCATTGAGCTCGACGGCTCACTCATGGTCGATATCGCTGATGTCTGCGTCGCCAAGCTCGGCCGGCCGGATCTGGCCGTCACCCTGGCCGGCGACGACGTGGGTCGCCTGACCGCCGTCGCCGACGTACTCGAGGACTACGCAACGGTCAACGATCAGCCTCAGCCGCCAGCGATCAGCAGTCAACCAGCCGGAGCCAGCACTCAGCCGTCAGTAGTCAGCACCCAGCCTTCCGAGGTTGGAGCTGACGGCCGACCGCTGGCCGCTGAGAGCTCGCCTCGTGAGCACCGCGTGCCCGCTGAGAGCCTTGCCCTTGCCGAACAGGCGAGAGCGAGAGTTTTCGATCTACTGAAAGCCAAGTGCGAAGGCCCGGACGCCGAGGCCAGCACGCTTGCCGCCTTTGCCAACCTGTGCATCAAGCGAAAGTCCGATAAGCAGGGCATCGATTATTACTTCAAGGCTTTACAGTTGGATTACGGCCAGGTATACTGGCGATTTGCGCTGGCCCAGGCGCTGGGCCGCGTGGGAGACACGGAGGAGGCCCTCAAGCAGGCCAAGATCTGCCTTCGTCTTCGACCAGACTGGCCGCCGGCCAAGAAGTTGGCTGGCGATCTGAGCATCGCTCCGGCGGGTAAGCCGTTTGGTGTGCCCGCGAGCGCCCCTGCGACGCAGCCGGCGATGGCTCCGGCGAGTGCGCCGAGCGCCAAGTAAAGAGCATGGAGGAAACCGGGCTGAGAGCTGAGTGCTGATGGCCGTCGCGTCGAGGGCGTGCCTGGCCCGCTTCCTTCTCCCTTCCCTCCCTTCGCAAGGGGGGCTTAAGGGGTCGGCAGTGGGGTAGCCGCGTTCGGCGTAAGGTGAGAGGATCGAATGTGCTCCGGCTGAATGCTGAGTGTTGATGGCTCACAGGTTCGACGAGCGCGAGGCAGGGAGTAGGGATGCTCTCCGGTTTCTGACAACTGAGCGCTGACAGCCATCAAGTGTGCCAAGCGCCAAGCAGGCAGCGCGAAGGATGAAGGACGAAGCACAGGAGCTAAGAAGCCAAGTTGGAGTCTCGAGTTGGGCTTCTCGCGCGTTCTCTCCTCTTGCCTGCCTGCCCATACGTCGTCGACTGGAGCATGGCGACGGTTGACGGGGACGGAGTCTGCGCCGGTAAGCTTCGCTTGCTGCCGAAACCGCAGCGGGAGGCACGAAACACGGCCTGACAGCAAAGTCCCGTGCTGCCCTGCGTCGATTGCACGTCGTCCTTGCCTCAGGCTCTTGGTTGTTCATACTGTGCTTCTCGGCCGCCAAGCCAGGGCGGGGGTGAAGAACTTCGATTTGTAATCGCTGCCGAGATCGCAAAACGGCTGAAAAACGGCGGTCCGCAAGCCGCATTTTCCCAGGCATTCTCCCGCGCAGGACGCGGTTGAAACTCACGTAAGTGGC
The DNA here is from genome assembly GCA_018003015.1 of Phycisphaerae bacterium. Taxonomy (NCBI): domain Bacteria; kingdom Pseudomonadati; phylum Planctomycetota; class Phycisphaerae; species Phycisphaerae bacterium. Next base: position 8,365 of record JAGNEZ010000055.1, read on the forward strand.
CCCGCAATAAAGAGATGAAGACGGTCTCGTTTATCTTCGGAACGCGCCCCGAGGCGATCAAGCTGTGTCCAGTGATTCTGGCCATGCAGAATCACCCCACGCTGCGACCGCACGTGTGCGTCACCGGCCAACATCGCCAGATGCTCGACCAGGTGCTGGAAGTCTTCGGCATCACGCCCGACGTGGATCTGGCCCTCATGCAGCCCAACCAGACGCTTGGCTCGCTGACCGCCCGGGCCATCGCCGCCATCGACGGCTATTTGGCTGAGTACAAGCCCGACCTCGTCCTAGTCCAGGGCGATACGACTACCGTTTTCTGCGCCTCGCTGGCCGCCTTCTACCACCGCATCCCCGTCGGCCATGTGGAGGCCGGCCTGCGTACCTGGAACCGCTTCTCCCCGTACCCCGAGGAGATCAACCGCGTCCTGACCACCCGGCTGGCCGACCTGCACTTTGCCCCGACCGCCTGGGCCAGGGAGAACCTGCTCAAGGAAGGCGTCCCTGATGATCGGATCTTCGTCACCGGAAACACCGTGATCGATGCCCTGCACATCGCCGTCGCCAAGGTCCGCGAGAACCCGCCGGCCATCCCCGGTCTCCCCGCTCACCTGATGAACGGCCAGGCCCACCGGCCGCTGGTGCTCATCACCGGTCATCGCCGTGAGAACTTCGGCCAGGGCTTCGAGGACATCTGCCAGGCGGTCCGGACGCTGGCCGGTCGCTTCGCCGAGACCGCCTTCGTCTACCCCGTGCACCTGAACCCCAACGTCCGCGAGCCGGTCAACCGCCTACTGGGCAACCTGCCCAACGTGCACCTGATCGAGCCGCTGGCGTACCTGCCCTTCGTGGCCCTCATGAACCGGGCCAAGGTCATCCTGACGGATTCGGGCGGCGTGCAGGAGGAGGCCCCCAGTCTGGGCAAGCCCGTGCTGGTCATGCGCGACACCACCGAACGCCCTGAGGCCGTCCAGGCTGGCACCGTGCGCCTCGTCGGCACCGACAGCGAAACAATCACCCGCGAGGTCTCACGCCTCCTGACTGACAGTGAGGCCTCCGATTCCATGGCCCGGGCGCACAATCCCTACGGCGACGGCAAGGCAACACGGCGTATCCTCGGCGTCTGTGAGGCGTACATCGTTGAGTGTACCCACTGACCATGGGTATCAAGGCCATCCTCACCGCCATGTGCCCCGGGCCACTCAAGCCGGTCATGGACCGGATCGAGGCATCGCCGATCGGCTTTCGGCTTGCCCAGGGCGCGTTCTGGTCCATGGCTGGGGCGGTCGTCTCGCGCAGCCTGATGCTTTTTGCGTCCATACTCATTGCCCGGATACTGGGCAAAACAGGCTTCGGCGAATTGGGCATCATACAGAGCACGGTCGGTATGTTCGGCGTCTTCGCCGGCTTCGGGCTGGGCCTGACCGCCACAAAGCATGTTGCCGAGTTTCGGACCAAGGATCCTGCACGGGCGGGCCACGTCATAGCCCTTTCAGGCCTCGTCGCTCTGATCACCGGTGGCGCGATGGCAGTTACTCTCGCCACCTTCTCCACTTGGCTCGCTGTTCACACGCTAGCTGCACCCCAGTTGACTGGTCTGTTGCGCATCGGCGCTATTATGCTGTTCCTCGAAGCCATAAACGGCGCCCAGATCGGGGCTCTCTCTGGCTTTGAGGCTTTCAGACACATTGCCATCGTGAATCTCTGGGGGGGGCTCGCGGCCTTCCCGCTCATGGTGGCTGGCGCATATACTGCTGGCCTCCAGGGAGCCGTATGGGGTTTGGTCGGCAGCCGCGCCATCAGTTGGCTGCTCAATCATTTGGCCCTTCGCCAAGCCGCAGCACGATACTCAGTGCCGCTCTCGTTCGCCTGCTGCTGGCAAGAGCGATCGGTCCTTTGGTCTTTCAGCCTTCCTGCTGCCCTCTCCGGGATTATGGTGACGCCCGTTAGCTGGGCCTGCAACGCCCTGCTCGTCAACCAGCCGAATGGGTACGGAGAAATGGGAATCCTCAATGCCGCCAACCAATGGCGAAACCTGCTGCTATTCCTTCCCTCGCTACTGTCATCGGTACTCTTGCCAGTCCTGTCACACTCTTCAAGTCAGTCGCACGGATTCGCGAGAGCTTTCGAAATTGCTCATCGTCTGACGCTTGTATTGGTGCTTCCGGTGTCGCTGCTACTAATGCTGGCCGCACCCTGGCTGATCGCTATGTACGGACGTGATTTTCACACCGGCAGGACCGCTATGGTGTACTCGGTGGCCGCCGCGGCTGTCTTTGCGATCGGTTCGCAAGCCGGCACTGCCATAACAGCTCGCTCTCGCATGTGGCTTGGTTTCTTGATCAACACATCGCACGCCGGTCTTTATCTTCTTCTCTCGCTTTGTCTAGTAGCACGGCTGGGCGCTGCTGGTATTGCCCTGAGTCTGCTGATCGCCTATGTGTGCTTGACGTTGTGGGGGTACTGCTACTTGTATCCACAGCTGCCACCACGAGTCTTCCAACGCACGATCATGGCAACCGTCGTTATCACCCTTGCCGCGGTCGCAGTTTCTGCCTTCTGAATCGGATAGTCCAGGGGTTCTTGTTCCCCCTTCAACACCGACCACTAGCATCGCCTAAAGGACACATGCTATGACATCATTAGTGCTTCGTGACATCGTAAGGCGAACACTCCCATGTCCGGTTCGCAAGGTCGTGCGAAAGGCAATTATGACAGCGGCCGACCTTAGACTCACTCCATTCCAGAGGAAGTTTGCCAGGGCCATGCGAAGGGACTACAGTGACCTACCTCTCGCACCTTTTGCGGACGCTAGTATCTACGAAACAGAGCAGGCTGCGATCAGGACATACAACGCTGAATGGAATTACTACAGCAACGCTTTGCGGCGCGAGGTCGTGTCTACTTTCCAGAAGAGCATTGAGACACTTCTTTCTTCGTTCGAGACGATTGACTATCTTGAAATTGGCTCCGCACAGGGACTATCAATGGGTGTCATCGCTTGCATGCTGCGCCGAGTCCGCAGGTTGCATACGCTCCTGTCGATTGACCCTTACTATGAGGACGGATACACCGAAGGTGGCGGAGCCCCCCAGCCAGATGTTCAGAAAGTGCGTATCAACAAGGCCACTCGTGACAAAGCTCTTGGCCTCTATCGATCTCTTGGTTTATCTGTCAGTCTGCTGGAGCGACAGAGTTCCAGCGGCCTAAAGGAACTACTTTCCGAAAACAGACAGTTTCATCTGATCTACATCGATGGTTCGCACGAGGGATTGAACCCCACAATTGATTTTGGCCTCTGTCACGAACTGGTGCACAAAGGGGGGATCATCATGCTTGATGACCACTATTGGGAGGATGTCATTCCTATACGCGCTCTCTGCGACAGGCATGCCACAAAGATAGCCGAGTGCTGGAAGGTGGCTGCCTACCAGATAGCCAGAGAGCAGTCGCATTAATGGAATGTGTCTCGCATGCCCAAGGTTAACACCTGAGAACATTGAGGAGGTTCACCGTTGAAGGGTCTCTTAACTGCAGTCATCACAACTGTCCAGAACCCCACTATGTACACCCGAATGTTATATGAGCGCTTTGGGGAATGCGGCGGCCACCTCGTCGTGGTCGGCGACAAGAGCGGACCGTCTGCCTATGAGCTTCCCGGTGTAACGTTTCTAAGTTTGGAGGCGCAATGTCGGAGCGGCTTCCGCCTAGCCTCACTGCTGCCGATAGGGCATTATGCCCGGAAGAATATCGGTTATCTCCAGGCGATCGCAAACCAAGCGCCATGCCTGTACGAAACAGATGACGATAATGCACCCCTTCCGGACTGGCATCCGCGCGAGTCCACTTACCGTAACGGTCGGACCGTCCCACGGACCCACAGCCGCTGGCTGAACGCCTATGGATATTTCACGTCGCAGTACATCTGGCCACGAGGCTTCCCCCTTGATGAAGTTCGACACCAGCCATCCATCACGGAGCTTGTCAAGGGTGACGTTTCGGCTCCAGTTCAACAAGCGTTGGTGAATCGGGCCCCAGACGTGGACGCAGTCTGGCGTCTGTTATTTGGGCACGAACTCGATTTCGACCGCGGCGTACCCGCCCTGTACCTCACGGCTGGCAACTGGTGTCCATTTAACAGCCAGAACACCTGGTGGTGGCCCGAAGCCTACCCCTTGATGTATCTCCCTAGTTTCTGTTCCTTTCGGATGTGCGATATATGGCGCAGCTTTATTGCTTTGCGTTGTCTCTGGGCCATGAACGCGGGCATTCTGTTTCTTCCTGCCGACAGTTTCCAGGAACGCAACGCACATCGCCTCATGAAGGATTTCGACGACGAAATCCCCGGCTACCTGGGAAACAAGGGCTTCGTCCGCGTTTTGGAGGAGACTGAGCTTGAGTCAGGTTCTTCTGGAGCAACGGTGGGCAATTTGCGGCGTTGCTATCAGGCGTTGATTGGTGCTTCTTTCTTCCCGCCTGATGAGCTGCCGCTTGTGGATGCTTGGGTGGAAGACCTCCGAGCAATAGGCAATACTGAAGGAGACTGTAGCATGAATACAGGGTGACTACCCTGCTCTGGCGAGGTGGAGCATTGCGGTTGCCTGATCGCGGCCTGGTGCTTGGGCGTCGCGTTGCATGTCGAATGCGATTCGCTGAATGATATGCTCCCGGGATCGAACCCGGTACACGGTCTTCTGCATTTTGCGGTGTCGGCGATTGCCGCGCTCAACGGCATTCTCGCCAAACACCTCGGTGATGGGAACCGGATAGAGTGGCGACCCATCCGTGGTGATGCCGGCCAAGGTCAGCCCCCGGCCGTCGAGGGCTGCTTTGAAACGCCGGAAGAACCGCCGGATGTTGTCGTGGGTTGGATCGTGGTCAAGAACCTCGTAGCAGATCCGCTTGAACGTGTGATTGTCCACGATCGAGAGAACACAGAAAGGACCGTCGTACAACTCGTCCGCGGCGATGTAGCCGGAAAGTCCGCCAGCGCTTGATCAAGATACGCGCCGGCGACGTATTCGGCGGCCCATTCTTCCCCCCGCTTCGACCCAGTTCTGAACGGTGGCGAAGGGGACGAAGACCCGATGGTCCCGCCACAAATGCCACGAAGCCGATCGGTAGGGCAGGCCGTCTTCCACCACCAACCGCACCGCCGTGTGAATCACCCGGTGCGTATAGTGGCTTTGGGGCGGGGCCAGATCCTCCATGTCGGCGTTGAAGTAACCTCCGCATCCGAGACAATGGTGCTGGGAATAGGTGATCTGAATATCTCGAGGTTTGCCGGAAACCAGGTCACCCAGATCGTGAAGCCGACGAACGACGGTGCGAAGACGATAGGCGCTCCGCCCGCACTCCGGACACGTTCGATGCCGAAAGTTGCGACTCCGCTCGCTGACTTTGGCCTTGGGCAAGTCCTCCACACGAACGATGCCCTCGGTCACATCCGGAACGTACCTTCCTGGCCCGGCCATGGCGACATCCTCCATGAGTCACACTCACTGGAATTGTCGGCCAAACCGGCTTCGAACCGAGAGGAATACTCTGTATTGATGCTACAGTCTCGATATTCAGATCACCTATTCCCAGCACCATTGTCTCGGATGCGGAGGTTACTTCAACGCCGACATGGAGGATCTGGCCCCGCCCCAAAGCCACTATACGCACCGGGTGATTCACACGGCGGTGCGGTTGGTGGTGGAAGACGGCCTGCCCTACCGATCGGCTTCGTGGCATTTGTGGCGGGACCATCGGGTCTTCGTCCCCTTCGCCACCGTTCAGAACTGGGTCGAAGCGGGGGGAAGAATGGGCCGCCGAATACGTCGCCGGCGCGTATCTTGATCAAGCGCTGGCGGACTTTCCGGCTACATCGCCGCGGACGAGTTGTACGACGGTCCTTTCTGTGTTCTCTCGATCGTGGACAATCACACGTTCAAGCGGATCTGCTACGAGGTTCTTGACCACGATCCAACCCACGACAACATCCGGCGGTTCTTCCGGCGTTTCAAAGCAGCCCTCGACGGCCGGGGGCTGACCTTGGCCGGCATCACCACGGATGGGTCGCCACTCTATCCGGTTCCCATCACCGAGGTGTTTGGCGAGAATGCCGTTGAGCGCGGCAATCGCCGACACCGCAAAATGCAGAAGACCGTGTACCGGGTTCGATCCCGGGAGCATATCATTCAGCGAATCGCATTCGACATGCAACGCGACGCCCAAGCACCAGGCCGCGATCAGGCAACCGCAATGCTCCACCTCGCCAGAGCAGGGTAGTCACCCTGTATTCATGCTACAGTCTCGTTTTAGGACGCACTCTAATACTACAACGCTAAGAAAGCTCAAGAAACGTTATGCGACCAGCCGATGGGAGGTTCGAGTGGAACTCGAACACAGGAGGTCATGGGCATGGACGCCGATACGATTCTCCGGATCAAGCCTGCTTTGACTGAATACCTTCACCAGCTTGACGGATTGATGGGACGGGTCACCAACCGCAGCCATCTGAACCGGTACGTCAGTGGCCAGCTGAGCGACTTGGACCGCAAGAGCATCGAACCGATCGCGGACGCTGCCGGTGTCCCGCCACGCACGCTTCAGGAGTTTCTGAGCATGCTGGTATGGGACGAATCTGGGGTTCGGGATGAAATTCAGCGTCAGGTGGCCCGTCGACACGGCCATCCCGACAGTGTTGGCATCATCGACGAGACGAGCTTTCCCAAGCAAGGCACCAAGACCGCCTGCGTTCAGCGGCAGCACTGCGGAGCACGGGGCAAGATGGATAACTGTGTGGTCAGCGTTCATCTGGGGTATGCCGCCGGGGAGTTTCACACGCTGCTGGACGGCGATCTTTTCTTGCCCGAGCACACCTGGGATGCGGATCGTTCCCGATGCCGGGCGGCGGGGATACCCGACGATGTGGTCTACCGCTCCAAGTGGCAGATCGCCCTCGAACAGATCCGGCGTGCCCTGGGCAACGGCGTCCGGTTCGCCTGGCTGACCTTCGATGAAGGGTACGGCGGAAAACCCCCGTTTCTGAGGGCCTTGGACGGTCTGGGCCAAAACTATGTGGGCGAGATTCCCGCCAGTTTCGTGGGCTGGACTCGTCCACCGGAGATCCTGTACCGTGAGCACGGTCGAGACCAAGGCAAAGGACGGCCCCGAAAGCTGCCCCGCCTGAAGGTTCGCAACACGCCGGCGGCGGAAGTGCGGAACATCCTCGCCCACTCGCCGGTCCTGCGGCGGATTCCCTGGGAGAAGTTCCACGTCAAGGATGGCGCCAAAGGGCCGATGGTTTGGGAGGTCAAGCGTATCCCGCTGTGGATCAAGGACGAGAATGGGCTGCCGTCCCGCCCTCATCACCTGCTGATCGCCCGCAATACCCTGGCTCCCAAAGAGGTCAAGTTCTTCCTGAGCAACGCTCCGGAGTCCACGTCCGTGGAACTGCTGCTGCTCGTGGCTTTCAGCCGCTGGCGGATTGAGCGGCTCTTCGAAGACAGCAAGACGGAACTGGGGATGGATCACTTCGAGGTCCGCAAGTACATCTCGATCCAGCGACATCTGATCCTGACCTGTGTGAGCCATCTGTTTCTGGCGGAGTTCTGGCTGGCCCATAACGACAAAAAAAACGGAGCTGACTTGGTGCCAGGTGCGGACCGCCACCCGGTCGCTCGTTCCCATGTGGTATCGCGGTGGCCGTTGCTCTCGGAAGCAGGCCGAGATCATCGCCGCGCAATTGACGATAACACAGGCCCGCAACGCGGCAGCTCGACGCTCGCACCGAAAGCGAACTCTATGTCGTTTACACAGGATGGGCATATACTTGACCAGCATACGGCGTTGCCAATGGCCCGATCGTTAGCGTTGTAGTACTAAGTGAGCACCGGAAGAACGGCTTGCCGTTCGAGGTAACCTACTTCGTTAGGATGCTCGTATGCCGCTTATTACACTGGTTACCACGTGTTACAATGAGGCCATGTCGGTTCGGTCCTGGCTTGATGACCTCGCACATCAAACGCGCCAGCCAGATCAAATCGTGGTCGTGGATGCCGGCTCGAATGATGGCACTGTGGAAGTACTGAGCGACTGGGTGACGCAATCTTCGAACAGGCTTCTGGAGGTACGAGACGGATGTACCGTCGCTCAGGGAAGGAACCGAGCCATTGAAGTTGCGTGTGGCAGCGTCATTGCGTCCACTGATATGGGCTGCCGACTAAACCATGACTGGTTCGAGCAGCTTGTGGCTCCCCTTGACACATCGTCTGAACTCTTTGATGTAGTGGCCGGCAACTACACCGTTGATCCGAGTACGCTGCGCACGGTGTGGGACTGGGCCGATTACTACCTCCACAACAAGTATGAGACGCATTTGGCCCCAGGCTTCCTGCCCTCAAGCCGCTCGATCGCGTATCGCAAGAGTGTCTGGGAGCTTTTGGGAGGCTACCCCGAGGATCTGCGGTACGCGGGCGATGACACCGTGTTTGCCAAGCAGATCTACGCGTCCGGCCTAAGAATCGCTCTTGCCCCCGAAGCAATGGCCTTCTGGCGTCGCCCTGGTTGCTGGGGCAAATACCTGAAGGAGGCCTTCAATTATGGTCGAGGCAACGGCGAAGCTGGCCTAGCGCGCGCGTTCGGATTACGCGGGGATGGCGTCGTTCATCATCTACCGCTTCTCCTTTGGACAGCATCCTTCCTCGTTAGGCGCTCGAACCTCGTGTACGCCGCTAGAGCGATTGGGGATGGGCACGTCCTCGCCGCAGCACTACTGCCCTTTCTTCGGGCCGCGTGTGTTTATAAAACTGGGCGCGGTCTTTGGGACGGTGTGAGCTACGGCGCGAGTAACTGTGTAGCGTGCAGAGCCCGACTCCGACGTGAGAGCAGGAACTCAGAACGGGCTTTCCATACGTAATTTCCCGCTGTGCCTCCTTGTGCCGAAGCCTCGCCCTTGCCGTCGTCTGGCATTTAACGGATCACCGAGATGCAATCGTTGTTCTTCCCAACCCCGCACCGCATTGCTCGGTTCCTTCTTCTAGTTCTTCTTGTTACAGAGTGCACCTTCTCTTTCTTTGAATGGGCAAAGCTTACGGTCCCGAAGGTTGGAACCATCTCGCCAACAGACATAGCCTTTGCTGGGCTTGCACTCCTTTTAGTACGATCTCTCAAGGACGGCCCGCGGTGGCTGCGATTTGTTGATGTGGTTTCCATCCTGCTTGGGTTCTGGATCCTCGTGGCAGGAGCCTATCTCGTCGGAACGCAGGCGCTGCCGACGGAGTTGTTCCTGCGTCGCCACTTGCGCCTTTCCCTCATATGGCTGTGCTTCCCCGTAATCCGAGTGCTGGATGCTCGCATTAAACTGCATCTAGGCGTTGCAGCCCTGTTCCTGGGATTCGTGGTCGCCTGCATTCATGACTACATTGTTCTTAATCATCGTGCAGATTTGATGGAGAACTGGTACTACCTGTTTCTTGGGCTCGAAGGTCACCCTGATCGTGATGCCTTAAAGGCTGTGCTGTATGCTGACCTACTGGCGAACTGGCCGAGTGGTGGCAGTCTTGTGAGCGCCCTTGCTGTCGTGTGCGTGGTCCAGATCCTGCAAGCGCGTTGTGTTGCATCACGGCTCGTCGCTTCATGCATTCTGATCGCACCGGCACTTGCTTGTGTTCTAGCTCTGTCGCGAGGACGGGTACTCGCCATTTTTGTGGTGTCCCCGCTTGCCTTGTTGTTTCTAAGAGGTACCCAGATCCTGCCGCGTGCCGCCTCGCTGTGGATAGTCCTCGGAGGCCTGGCAGTGTGCGTTTTCTCGGCGCCCAGTTTAGATTCCCCTGCTGTGCGCGAGATCCAGCGCAAGTTCCTTCGCTGGTTCGAGGAGGATCCACGGCAGGACACGTCAGTTCAGATCCGATTCGAGGATTCGTTGCAGGCGTCCCGGGAGATTGCCGCCTCGCCCTTTGTCGGGACGGGTCAGATGACTTTGCATGAGGTCACTACATTTCTTGGCGCCGACATACACGGTGTGTTGACCCTCGGATTAGTAGCAGGCCTTCCAGCCGTGCTGTTGTTGGCGATCTTCGTGGGGTCGGTCCTTCGAGCACACTCCTCATCATCAGCAAGCGTGTTTCCTTTCGCTTTCTGCGTATTTGTTCATTACCTGTTTCTTCTTCTCGCAAATGTGGATTCAACCATAACTGTGCCACGTTCCGTGATTCCATTCCTGCTATCCGCCGCACTCCTCTGTTCTGCCTCAAACACCGACATCGTAGCGCCACCTACATTACCGGGGCGTGGAGACCCCACGCTCTGCTCGCGCTCGCCACGGGCGGAAATTGTTCTCTAGGAGAGTTGCGCCTTGCACGACATTGCCGTATACAGTTGGTGGTTTACTAGAAAACAGCGGCCTCATCACCTAGTGGATGTAGCTAACGCTGGCGGTCTGGTCGCGCATGTCTGGTCACTCTCTGGTGTGCATTCACGCGGTTCCGCGCTTTTCTCCCCGAATCGCCTCAGCCGGAAGTACCTACTGCCTTTTCGCTGGGCTCGTCGTTCCGCGTTCATTTCGCATCTCAACAGCATTCAGCAACGACGAGTTGTTAGTGGGTTCGCCAGGGATGACGTGCGGCTGTTAATCTACGCTGCGTGCCCACATTACGTTCCGAAGGTAAAACATGCACCGTTGGTATACGACTGCATGGACGAATGGTCAGGCTTCGACGACGCGGACCCTGAGATCCAGGACAAAGAGGCGGCCCTTTGCAGTTTAGCGGACATCATCTGGTGTGTGAGCGCTCCACTGGTCGAGAAGCTCAAGCCAAGGTTTCCCAACAAGGTCAGATATGTCCCGAACGGTGTCAACTACGAGTTCTTCAGCAGATCCATCGCACTTCGCAATCGCTCCCCGTCTCAAGGCCTGCCCGTCCTTTGCTACATTGGCGCACTAGATTCCTGGTTTGACTCCTCGTTAGTACGCGGCGTCGCTCAGCAACTTCCAGAATGGCGCATTGTGCTTGTCGGACCACCTAGGCTTTCCGCAACACAACTGTCCGAGTTGGCCTTGCCGAACATCACACTTGCAGGGAGTCTAGACTACGGGCAACTTCCACTGCTTCTTTCCGCGGTCGATGTGTGCATGATTCCGTTTATTCTGAATGACTTGATTCGGGCAACAAGTCCCATCAAGCTCTACGAATACCTTGGTGCCGGCTTGCCTGTCGTATCAACGCCACTGCCAGAGGTTCTTGTGCATCAGGAGGCAGGCGTGGTGCAGTGCGAGAGTGATCCGCGTCGCTTCGCTCACGCTGTTCGCGAACTGCAGCAGACAAATGCACGTGAACGTCGGCAAGCCGTCGCGAGAACACGGGACTGGCAGGTACTGTTTAAAGCAGCCCTACGGGAAGCCGGCGTTCTCGACGGGTTCGGCCCCCATGAGTAGAAGGTGCACCCCAGGATCGAGCGGCGCCCTGCCAGAATGGCCGGTACGCTAACCAGTTTTGCCGCCGTGTTCTGTGGCCAGTAACCCAGCATGAAGAACCAACCCAGTCCACCCTTACCCATTAACAGACGGATCCTCGTCGTTGGATACGGTCGAGCCAACAGGGCGACCGCCTACACTCACCGTATCAAGGGTATCTGCTCCTCACTGGCCAACGCGAGATACGACGTTACACTGCTTTGGCTCACGCCGTTCTATTCGTGTTCCTCAAGTCAGTTCAGGGTCCTGCGGTCTCAGCTTCGAGTCATCGTCTGGCCCACGTTACCCGTCTTCTCTGTGCGCCCGCTCACTGTCGTGAGCCGCTTTGTATTCTCGCTCACGATCGCGCTCCTGCTAGTCGTGCTGCGACCGGCCTGCGTCCACGCTGAGACTGCGGGTGTTGCCGCGCTTGTACCCCCACGCAGGGTGCGATGCCCGCTTGTGATGGACTTGCACGGCGACGAACTCGCCGAGCTGTCTATGGCAGGGATGAAGGAATGGAGGATTAGACAAGCCGAGGCAGATCTGCAGGCCGCTGCTCAGCGTGCTGATGCGATAGTCTGTGTTTCGGAGAACCTCAAGAACACGCTGCTCCGCCACAATACGCTCGCGCGCATCCCGATGTGCATTGCACCATGTGGTGTCAATGTCGAGCAATTCGCTGCCGAGCGGTGCCGTCGCGTCCAAGCACGACAACGGCTAAACGTGGCTGATCGGCTCGTCGTCTGCTACTCTGGCGGCCTCGCAACATGGCAGTGCGTAGGTGAAACACTGGAGCTTGTGCGGCAACTCAGAGACAAGGATGGGCGAGTGTTCTTCTTGCTCCTTACACACCATGATCCAGCGCGCTGGGATACGGCACTGCGGCGGGTTGGTACCCCGGTCCGCGATTACCAAGTGCTCTCCTTGACTCCAGAAGACGTTCCCAAGTGGCTCTCTGCCGGTGATCTTGGCCTGCTTCTTCGCAGGCCAAGTCCGGTCAATGCTGTAGCGAGCCCGACCAAATTGGGCGAGTACCTCGCTGCAGGGATGCCAGTGGTGACCACACAGCATGCTGGCGACGCTCCAGAGATCATAAGACACAGTGCTTGCGGCTATGTATTAGAAGACGTTGCTGTAGGTACGGGGGAGCTCGACGTCATACATACCCTTTTGTGCAGTGTAGTAGCTGATCGGGAGAGGGTGGCGTCACGATGCGTCCATGCAGCCCGCAACTACCAGAGCTGGGCAGTAAGCACCCAGCGGATTACGGAGCTCTACGCCAACCTGCTCTCCACGTGATGCATCGCTGATGTATTCATGGGCCGGAGGTAACGATGACTCGTGTGCTTCATGCTACGTGGAGCGGGAAATATGCGGGGCTGCTCTCGCAAATCGTAACACGCCAGATGTCTGAAACGGATGTCCAGCTGACCGTGCTCTTCTGCACCGATGAGGAGGGTGGTCACGCCAAGGACCTTCGGCTGCGTGGAGTTCAAGTCCAGACGCTGAACATGCGGTCAAAGTATGGACTCTTGTCAAATCTCTACGGACTGTTTAGGCTCCACAAGCTTCTTCACGGTCGCGACTTCGACGTCATCCATATGCAGGAGATCATCCTTCCGTTCATCTTTCTCGCACTCCGACACAGGTGCCGAACAGCACGGCTGGTCCTACACAGCCGAGGGGAATTCCCGTTCGCAAGACAGACCCCTTTCAGGGCTACCTTCTTCCTACTAAAGAAGCTTCTTTACAGGGTTCTTGTCAACTCGTACGTCGACGTACTCGTGACGAACTCGGATTTCATTACGCGTCACATGATTTCGTTGGGCATACGCCCACAGCTTATCGTCAGGTTGCATAATGCTACCGATCTTTCACGGATTGACGCTATCCGGAGCCGTCGACTTGAGATCGGGAAGAGGATCAAGGAGGAACTGCGTATCGGTGAGGATGTTCCGATTCTCTCAACCGCCGCTCGGTTAGAGGGACTCAAACGGATCGACTTGCTTCTCGAAGCAATGGCTAAGCTTCAGGACACCACCGCTCAATTGCTTGTGCTAGGGGACGGCCCCATGATGGGTTCGTTGAAGCGCCACACACAGCGGCTCGGACTTGGCGAACGCGTCACGTTCTTAGGTCACAGACATGACGCCCTTGAGTGGATAGCCACGTCAAATGCGTTTGTACTACCCACTAAAGGGGAGGCATTTGGGCTTGCCTGCCTCGAGGCGATTCTGTTGGAGATTCCGGTATTTGTGATGCAGGATGCTGGGGGTATGTGCGAGTTGGTCGAACAGGGGCGCAACGGATGGACATGCAGCTCGGTCGACGATCTTGCGTTCAAGGTGGACCAGCATCTAAGCGGCAGCGCCCACCTGGCACACTGGGATTACTCCGCATTTCGGAGACGATACGACATAGGAACGTATGTCCACGAGTTGGGTTTAATGTACGCAGGATCCTGGTGAGGACACTGGAGACTTGGAGAACTGACACCCTATTCGGAGCGTGATGATGCTTCTTCTCCAGAGAGCAATCGCCTTCATGACTAGGCATTACCCCCTCTACAGCGGCGGCCCCCGGATCATTAGGTCACCGATCTTCAGATCAATAACTAAAGGCCGCAGCGACGTAATCTGGGCACGCTTACGCTGTGGTAGTCACGTTCTTGCTCCTCTCGATGACTTCAACGGTCAACTCGCGTTTTATCTGGCGGACTCGGATCGAAAGATCTCCTGGGTGTGCCGACGAATTGTACGTCCGGGAGATACCGTGATCGATATCGGCGCAAATATCGGGATCGTAACAGCTGTCTTGGCCGAACTCGTCGGGAGTAAAGGCAGAGTCTACGCCTTTGAGCCAAATCCAGAGTTGTGCGGTCTTCTGAGAAAGATGATAAAACGGAATCAGTATGAGAACGTCAGCCTTTACGAAACAGCACTTGGTGACGAGGAGGGCGAACTGGAGCTCGCTGTTCCGCACGGCCATTCCGGAGGAGCCTCGTTCGTGCGCCGAACTCAGGATTCCGCCAGCGTACGGGTCTCTGTTAGGCGCCTCTCACCCATTCTGCGCGACGCTGATGCCAAATCGGTTCGATTAGTGAAGCTTGATGTTGAAGGCTTTGAGCTAGAGGTTTTGTTGGGGGCACGGGAGTGGTTCAAGGACCATGCACCAGATGCGATTCTCTTCGAACTGAACGATTCGGCGACAAAGCAGGACTGTCATCCGACCGTTCGCGTTCTTCAGGAGTTGGGTTTTGCGTTCTTCAGCATTCCTAGGACGCTGATCCGCCCTCGTCTGCGCGAGTACAAGCCCGATGAAGGTGGTGTGCCAGAGAGTAGCGATCTCTTGGCAGTTCGCACCGGCGAAAAGCTGGCGGAGATTGGACCTTTGGTAAGCAGATGAAGAACGCCTGGCGCATCTCACGATGTAGCCTAGCAATTTGCGTGCCAGACGGCCGGCTCGCCATCCGACACGGCTATTCCGCCCGATACGACCATCAGTCGTGAGATGCGCTAGTGCCGTTTCCATAAAGGTTCTACCGGTTTTCGGCCGCGTACCGGTTTCGGTATGCAGCATAACGATTCAAGGCGGTCCGGAGTTCGGCATGATCGGGATAGTACGAGTTGCGGATGACGAACTCCTTGACCGGCGTGAACTGGCATTCGATCGGGTTCAGCCATGATGCGTTGGTCGGCGTCCAGATCATGTGAACGTTGTTGGCCTGGCACCATCGCCGAACCTCGGGCGTGCCGTGGGGCGAGAAGTTGTCCAGGATGAGATGGACCCGCTGCTCGGCCGGGTACTGCCGCCTCATGCGTTTCAGTACCTCCAGAACTTCGCGAGACCGCTTTCTCGCACGCGTGTACCCCCACAGCCTGTCGGCGTGGATGTCGTAGAACGCCAGCCAATGTCGCACGCCCTGCTGTCGCGTGTACGTGGTGGGCCAGCGTTTCTGCCGGTTGCTGCGATAGTAACCCTGCCCCGGTTGCGGTCGAATCTCCAGCGGGCCGAACTCGTCGAACGAGATGGTCGGCCCATTCGAGGCGGGCTGGTTCACGAACCGGCGAATCACTTTTTTTCTACGGCGGCAAAGCCCGCTTGAGGCTTTCTGGAGGATTGGCCGATAGGGATGGGTGGAGCTTCAAGCGAGGAGGGCCACGGATGGCCAGGACTCAATCCCGCCCGAAGGCACCGGTAGAGAAGGCGCTTCACACCTGTGCGACTCGTTGTCCCCGCCGTAACCCCGCCGCATACCTCGCCCAGCTCGAAGTCTTGCTGCTCAAGCGGACTTTGCCGCCGTAGGTTTTTTTAGACTTGAGCGCGGGATCGTTGCATTCTTTCCAGGTTTTCGTGCGACGCAGGCGGACCTTGGCACCTTTGATGTTCTGAAGCTTCCTTCCTTCGTCGATCCGGAGGTTTCGAACGTACAAGCACATGGCGAGACTCCACGTGAAACCGTGGCATCCATGTCAACACGTGGCACTCTATATATACCATCTCTCGCCATGGCGCAAATCCGTCAGCACGAGAAAGTTACATCACGTTTTTGGAAACGGCAACTAGCTCAGCTGGACTGCGTTACCAGGGTCATGAAGAGCATGCGAATCGCTTTGGTGAACAACTTCTACTACGAAAGGGGGGGATCAGAACGCGTCCTTCTGAAGGAGGAGGAGCTTCTCAGGCAGCACGGACACCAAACAATCGCCTTCTCCACGCAGCACCAGGGAAACTGTCCCTCTGAGGCTGCAGGCTTCTTTGTCGATCGATGTGACACTTCGCATCTCTCCTTCGTGCAGAAGCTCCGCACTGTGCCCAAGATGGTGTATAACCGGTCGACCGGCAAAGCGTTCCTCAAGCTGATAGATGACCGCCGTCCTGATCTTGTCCACTGCCACAATATTTACGGTACACTGACAACAGCCGTGCTCGACGCCGCGAGACGCCGGAAGGTCCCAACCGTCCTGACTCTTCACGACTGCAAGCTGATTTGTCCATCGTACCTCATGCTCGACCACGGGCGGGTCTGCGAAGCATGCCTTGGAGGCACGTTCTACCGATGCGTACTGAAGGGCTGTCACAAGAACAGCCGGACGGCATCGCTTGTCTACACCATTGAATCGTACTTCAACCGTTGGCTTGGCAAGTACGATTGGCCCCGTTACCTCCTATGCCCGAGCATGTTTCTCCTCCGCAAGCATCTGGAAGCAGGCTTCGCCGAGGATCGGCTCGTACACCTCCCCAACCCCATCGATACCCAGCAGTATGCGCCCGATTACGGCCGCCACGAGTTTGGCGTGTTCATCGGACGGCTGTCCCACGAGAAGGGCATCTTCACACTACTGCGCGCGGTACGCGGCCTCAGTATTCCGCTGCGAATTGTAGGCGATGGGCCACTCAAGGAACCGCTGCAGCAATTCATCACCGACAACGGCGTGAACGGCGTCGCTCTCGACGGCTACAAGACCGGCGAGGAACTGCGCGAACTCTGCCGCCGGGCAGCCATGGTAATCGTCCCATCAGAGTGCCACGAGAACGCCCCGATGACCATCCTTGAGGCCTTCGCCTCAGGCAAGCCGGTCATCGCCGCGAATATCGGCGGCATCTCCGAGATGGTTATCCCCGGCAAGACCGGCCTGCTTTTTCAGTCGGGTGATGCCGATCAACTGCGTGACTGCATTAGGAGCCTCTGGTCCGATCCGGCTAAGCTCGTAGAGATGGGCCGTGCTGCGCGCCGCTTGGTGGAGACCTCCCACTCGTTGGAGACTCATTACGAGCGGCTAATTGCAGTGTACAACCAAACAATTCGTTAGCGACCTCAGAGATGAATCGATGAATACCTCTCGACGAAGCGCGCGAACACGACTGGAAAGCGCCTTTTACTACTTTGCAGGGTTGGCGTTTTTGTGTCTGGCTAGGATCAAATACATGTTCTGTGGCTACTCTTCTCCTAAGCCGTTTACGGTTCGCGACTACAGCAGATGCTTCGAGTACGACATAGGCGTCGTTGAGCACTGGCTGTCTTATCTGGACAAATATTCATCTGGCCAGGCATCCTTAGCGGGCAAGACGGTCTTGGACCTAGGTCCCGGCGCTGATCTTGGCGTTGGCGTGTACCTCCTATCAAAGGGCGCTGGGAGGTACAATGCCATCGACGTGAACAATCTGATCAAGAGTGTTCCGCAGCAGTTCTACGGGAAGTTTCTTGCCCGTCTTAGCGAGATCACTTTGCCCACTACTCTGGACTCCCTTAGAACTCAACTTGACAGGCTACAGGCCGGAGAAAGTGACAGACTGAACTACGTATGTCGCAGCGATTTCGACATCGTGTCAGCCTTTGGTGAGAAGAGCACGGACTTGGTTTTTAGTCAGGCAGCCTTTGAGCACTTTGACAATGTCGATCACACCGTTAAACAGTTAAGCAGCGTCACGAGGAGCGGCGCAATCATTATCGCCGAGATTGATCTGAAGACACACTCCCGATGGATTCGCGAGAAGGATCCGAATAGTATTTACCGGTATAGCGAGATACTATACAACGTGCTAAGATTTCGTGGTAGCCCGAACCGTGTTAGACCATACCAGTACATCGATTCTTTCAGGCGTCACGGGTGGCACACTATAGTTGTCATGCCATTGACTACTCTTGATGGCACTCAGTATTGCTCAATACGGGAATCACTGCATCCGGCCTTCCGCGAAGAGAAGAATCAGATGCACTACTTGACCATTATGTTCTGCGCGACAAAGCGATAGACGATGTCATGATATGCGCTGAGCACCTACGTCTCCGGTGATAGAAGTGCATTTACATTAAAGGGTAACGATGGAAGCCTCCATCATCGTCACATACCGCTGCCCTATGCAGTGTACGATGTGCAACGTGTGGGCGAACCCCACGAAGGAAGAGGAGGAGTTCAAACCTGACCTCCTCAGGAAACTTCCCCCCGTGGGTTTGGTTAACGTGACCGGCGGTGAGCCGACCATTCGGGACGACCTGGACGAGATCATTGGTATCCTCTTGACCAAGACAGATCGTGTGGTGGTCAGTACCAGCGGCTGGTTCGAGGACCGCGTCGTTGGGCTTGCCCGCAAGCATCCGCGCCTCGGCTTCCGCGTAAGCATCGAGGGCCTCTCCCAGAGGAACGACGAACTCCGCGGCCGCCCCGGGGGATTCGACCGGGGCCTGCGCGTCCTGCTGGGCCTGCGCCGGATGGGAGTTAAGGACATTGGCTTCGGGATCACGGTTTCCAACAGCAACTCCGCCGACATGCTCTCGCTGTACGACCTGGCCCGGGAGCTCAAGCTCCAGTTCGCCACTGCCGCTTTCCACAATTCCTTCTACTTCCATAAGGACGACAACGTCATCACTAACCTTGACGAGGTCACCGCAAATTTCGAGGAGCTGATCAACCGGCTTATGCGGGAGGGCCACCCCAAGAGCTGGTTCCGGGCGTTCTTCAATATGGGCTTAGTCAACTACATCCACGGTAAGCCGCGTCTCCTGCCCTGCGAAGCCGGCTCCGAGAACTTCTTCATCGACCCCTACGGCAATGTCCTGCCCTGCAACGGCATGGAACGTAAGCACTGGTACGACACCATGGGCAATCTCCACGAGGTGCAGGACTTCATGGAGATCTGGAACGGCCCGAAGGCCCGCGAAGTTCGCCAGAAGGTCCGCCGGTGCCCCAAGAACTGCTGGATGATCGGCTCGGCCTCCCCGGTGATGAAGAAATACATCCGGCAGGTAGCCATGTGGGTGATCAAGAACAAGATCCGCACCATGCGCGGCCAGCGGATCAAGACTGCCTGCCTGCCCGTCCTCAATATCCCTCCCTGCGACAGCCATTGACCTCCATGCGCATTGCCTTTCTCGTCGTCAAGAACATCGCCCGCGGCGGCGGGATTGAGAAGTACACCCAGGAACTCGGCTCGCGCCTGGTGAGCCGCGGCCACGACGTGACCGTCTACTCGATGCGCCACTACGGCCAGGTGCCTGCCGAGTTCCAGGGCATGCGCATCGTAGGCGTACGCTCGGTCCGCAAAGCTGCCGCGGAGAAGCTCTCCACCTCCGCAACGGCCGCCTTAAAGGTGCTCACCGGGTCTCGTTACGACATCGTCCACTTCCACAGCGTGGCTGCTGGTGCCTTCGCTTGGATGGCCCGCGTCCGCCGCGAAAAATGCGTCCTTCAGATGCACGGCCTGGAGTGGAAGCGCAGCCGCTGGGGCAAGGGCGGCGCGATGGTCCTCCGCCTGCTGGAGGGCCTCTGCCTGCGCCAGTCACACGCCTATACGGCCGTCTCTCGCACCCAGTGCGATCACTTCGCCCAGCGCGGCATCGAGATGGCTTACATTCCCACGGGAACTGAACTCAAGGAGCCCATGCCGCCCCAGGAGATCCTCAAGCTCGGTCTTGAGCCCGGCCGCTACGTCCTCTTCGCCTCGCGCCTGGTCGCAGAGAAGGGCGCCCACTACCTCATCCCGGCCTTTCGCCGTCTCGGAGTTGACCACAAGCTGGTAATCGCTGGCGATGTGCCCGGCGCGGATCGCTACAAGGCGGAGCTGCTCAAGCTCGCTGATGGCGATCCCAGGATCCTCTTCCCTGGATTCGTAACCGGCCGACTGCTGGAGGAGCTGTTCAGTCATGCGGCCGTTTACGTTCAACCCTCCGAGGTTGAAGGCCTTTCGATAGCCCTTCTGGAGGCCATGAGCTACGGCAATTGCTGCCTGGTGAGCGACATTCCCGAGAACGTGGAAGCCATCGACGCGGCTGGTTGGACCTTCGGCAACAAGGAGATCAACTCCTTGGCCGAGCGGCTCGCTTGGTTGCTGCGGAATCCCACCGAAGCCCGCAAGACCTCAGAACAAGCCAGACAGCGAATCCGCGACCATTACTCCTGGGACCACATCACCGACCAGTTCGAGACCCTCTACAAAGGCGTTCTCTCGCGATAACCCATCCGTCATCGGTCATCATCCCAGCGAGCCCCGATGTCAGGAGCTCTCCCCGGTTTGCTGCTGGTGGCTCGAGGCTCCTCCCGCCGTCTGAGATCGTCTCCAGTACCGAGTCTTTTCGGCAAGCCTGCATGAACCGTCTTGAATCGTCTGGTAAGGTCATCTGTCATCCTGAGGACCGATGGAGGACAGATGATGAGCACCGGCATCTCGCGTGATGTTCCTGCCCGGCTGGAGGGAACGCTCCGGCGTTTTGAGCGATGGCGTGAGAACCGCAATGGCCGCTCGCGCATTCCTGAGAGGCTATGGGCGTTGGCGGTGAAGGCGGTGGCCCGGTACGGACTTCACTCGACCGCCCGGGCGAGAGTGGATTGGTCAACAACATCAATGTCGCATAGGGCAGAGCAACAGGGCGGGCCAGCGGGTTGTTGTTGATTCGTGAGTGAGCATGCGGCCGGCCCTATGTCGAGAGGCGCCCGAGAACCAGCCAGGTCCCTGAGCATTGAGCATGCAGTGGTTGTCTGCTATTCCCGAGGCAACGAGTACTCGCTGTCGCGTCCTCATCGCTGTTGATGGGTTTGGGGCAGTCGTGCTCCTGACTCACGTTCCGCAGAGCATTGTACGCCATCCATCGTGGGCGGAGACAGCCGAATGGCCAATCCACGCTACCCTCTATTGCCTACTAACCTGGCTGCTGCTGTGGCTTAGTCGGTCCAGTTGCAGTTGGTTTCGCACGACAACGGCCTTACTTTCGGTTGTCCTATTGGCTGCAGCCGACGAGGTCACGCAGGACTGGACCGGTCGTGCCGCGAGTTTGGGTGACTGGCTCGCCGATATGATAGGCGCTATCCTCGCTGCGACTGTCTGGCTATGGCGTCGTCGGGCCTGCGATCGGAAGTCGTGTGATCCCGTCCTGCCCGACCACGGCTTGCTGGAGTAGGATCGAGCCACCAGATGCGCTCGACTGCCTGGCCCAGCGTGTCTATCCGCTTGGTTGTCCAGATCGGCGTCCTCGGGACCGCACCGGCCACCGCTCAGATCCCATCGGGCAATGCCCGGCCGAGGCCCCTGGACTACGCTTGGGTCGGGTCGGCGCTTGGACCGTGGATGTTCAAATCGCCTGCCGCCGGGGCGGGGACGCTTTCTCCTTGGCGCTGCCGCTGTAGCCGCTCCAACTCGTGCAATTCGCGGTAGAGCTTGTTCTCAAGCGCGGTTTCGTACCGTCCTACGGACTCGTTGAGTGTGCGGATGTGCTCAGTCGTGAGTTCGTCCTCGATGGGTGTCCGTACAAACCTGGGCAAGCCGCATGAATCCGTGTACGTGCGCAAGTCCTCGAGCATTTCAACCCTGTCACGTATCAATTGGGCCATGCAGTCCTTCTCGATTTCTGCCGCCCGCTTGATACGGACCATGAGCAGGCTGATCTGTTCGACCAGCCAGCGTTCGAGGGGTCCCACGGGCCGGTAGTGCTCCAGCATATGCCCAAGCACCTCTGCGTAGGCTGACTGATCCTGGTCGGTGATCCTTTTGGCCAGCAGGCCGTGCTTGACAGCGTTCTGGCTCGTCTGGCCGGTATCATGCGGGCCGGTGGAAGACCGGGCGTTCCGTCTGTTGGCACCGATCTGCTTGCGAGAGCTCATTCGAGGCCCCTCCTCAGCAGGAGCAACGGAATACCGTGGAATTCAACGGATTCCGCGGGACACTGTCAAGGCTTTTCATCCTCGGCGCAGCGTCACGGAAGGCCTTAGTACTACAACGCTAAGAAAGCTCAAGAAACGTTATGCGACCAGCCGATGGGAGGTTCGAGTGGAACTCGAACACAGGAGGTCATGGGCATGGACGCCGATACGATTCTCCGGATCAAGCCTGCTTTGACTGAATACCTTCACCAGCTTGACGGATTGATGGGACGGGTCACCAACCGCAGCCATCTGAACCGGTACGTCAGTGGCCAGCTGAGCGACTTGGACCGCAAGAGCATCGAACCGATCGCGGACGCTGCCGGTGTCCCGCCACGCACGCTTCAGGAGTTTCTGAGCATGCTGGTATGGGACGAATCTGGGGTTCGGGATGAAATTCAGCGTCAGGTGGCCCGTCGACACGGCCATCCCGACAGTGTTGGCATCATCGACGAGACGAGCTTTCCCAAGCAAGGCACCAAGACCGCCTGCGTTCAGCGGCAGCACTGCGGAGCACGGGGCAAGATGGATAACTGTGTGGTCAGCGTTCATCTGGGGTATGCCGCCGGGGAGTTTCACACGCTGCTGGACGGCGATCTTTTCTTGCCCGAGCACACCTGGGATGCGGATCGTTCCCGATGCCGGGCGGCGGGGATACCCGACGATGTGGTCTACCGCTCCAAGTGGCAGATCGCCCTCGAACAGATCCGGCGTGCCCTGGGCAACGGCGTCCGGTTCGCCTGGCTGACCTTCGATGAAGGGTACGGCGGAAAACCCCCGTTTCTGAGGGCCTTGGACGGTCTGGGCCAAAACTATGTGGGCGAGATTCCCGCCAGTTTCGTGGGCTGGACTCGTCCACCGGAGATCCTGTACCGTGAGCACGGTCGAGACCAAGGCAAAGGACGGCCCCGAAAGCTGCCCCGCCTGAAGGTTCGCAACACGCCGGCGGCGGAAGTGCGGAACATCCTCGCCCACTCGCCGGTCCTGCGGCGGATTCCCTGGGAGAAGTTCCACGTCAAGGATGGCGCCAAAGGGCCGATGGTTTGGGAGGTCAAGCGTATCCCGCTGTGGATCAAGGACGAGAATGGGCTGCCGTCCCGCCCTCATCACCTGCTGATCGCCCGCAATACCCTGGCTCCCAAAGAGGTCAAGTTCTTCCTGAGCAACGCTCCGGAGTCCACGTCCGTGGAACTGCTGCTGCTCGTGGCTTTCAGCCGCTGGCGGATTGAGCGGCTCTTCGAAGACAGCAAGACGGAACTGGGGATGGATCACTTCGAGGTCCGCAAGTACATCTCGATCCAGCGACATCTGATCCTGACCTGTGTGAGCCATCTGTTTCTGGCGGAGTTCTGGCTGGCCCATAACGACAAAAAAAACGGAGCTGACTTGGTGCCAGGTGCGGACCGCCACCCGGTCGCTCGTTCCCATGTGGTATCGCGGTGGCCGTTGCTCTCGGAAGCAGGCCGAGATCATCGCCGCGCAATTGACGATAACACAGGCCCGCAACGCGGCAGCTCGACGCTCGCACCGAAAGCGAACTCTATGTCGTTTACACAGGATGGGCATATACTTGACCAGCATACGGCGTTGCCAATGGCCCGATCGTTAGCGTTGTAGTATTAGAATCCCGCGTGGATTGGCATTGGGAGCTCTTTGATGAAAACCGCGACGGTGACCACGCAACGGGAAGGCCAGGTCGTTCACCTGCCGGCGGAGGTTCGGCTGCAAGGCAACGAGGTGTTCGTCGTACAGGTCGGGCAATCCGTCGTTCTGGTGCCCAAGGGAGGCAGTCCGTGGCAATCGCTGCGCGGCAGCCTGGATCAGTTCTCTGATGACTACATGGCAGATCGCGACCAGCCAGGCCCTCAGCAGCGCGAGGCGGTTTTCCAGTGAGATACCTCCTCGACACACCAACATCTGCATCTTCATCATCAAGCGGAGGCCGCCGGCCGTGCTCGACCGCTTCGAGCAGCACCCGGCCGGGGGTCTCCTCGGTCACGTTGGCCGAGCTGCGTGACGGGCGCCTCGAAAAGTGTCCGTCCTGGCCAGAGCGATGCGGCTCGGCGCTTTGACCGTGGATGTTCAAATCGCCTGCCGCCGGGGCGGGGACGCTTTCTCCTCGGCACCGCCGCTGCAGCCGCTCCAACTCGTGCAGCACGCGGTATAGCTTGTTGTTCAGGGCGGTCTCCTACCGGCCGACGGATTCGTTGAGCTGGGTTCCGGGCGGTCCTCCAGCCCCAGGCCTGGCCAGCAGGCGGATTGGCGGGATCACGAGGGGCGGATTACGAAACGAAGCCAATTCGCCTTCGGTACAGAGGCAACCTTCGGCGGAAGCACGAGTTACACGCTCAGCATCAAACAGGTCCGAAGGGGGTGTAGGATAGAGCGGGTCGATGGTTGACGCCGACCGCAAGCAGTACCGCCGGGCCACACGCCGGCACATCCTGCTCCAATCGTCGAAAACAGCGTGACCACCCCCGCGGATCACCCCCCGCGCGGCCAACCAGTTCCCCGGTTCTGATGGGGGCTCACCCTACTGCCCGCCGAGATGGCCGACGACTGGCTGGGGCACTCGCCCAAGGGTAGCAATCGCCTTTCTACGGGCGATGCCCAGCCGGATGACCTGCTGCCCCTGGTCAAGGTGATCGGGCAGCAGTGCACCGCTGCAGGATTCAGGAGCTTGTGCTTGCGCAGCCGGTCCGGGATGGCGTGGATGATGCCTGATCGGAGCCGGATCTGCGGGCCATCCGTCCGCGCTTTGGGGCGGGTTGGACTGGGGTGTATCGCTGAAAGCTACTCCAATGCCCATCGATTTCACTCGTGACCGTTTCGTCGTGACCGGCGGGGCCGGATTCCTCGGCTCCTTTCTCTGCCAGAAGCTTCGCGCCCGCGGCGTGACCCCCGACCGGCTCTTCGTCCCGCTCATCGAAGACTACGACCTCACCCGCGAGGCGGATGTCGAGCGGCTATACGCGACGGCCCGGCCCGATGTGGTCATTCACCTCGCCGCCCAGGTCGGCGGCATCGGGGCCAACCGGGCCAACCCCGGCCGGTACTTCTACGCCAACATGGCCATGGGCCTGCATCTCATCGAGCACGCCCGCCGGAATGGCACCAAAAAATTCGTCCAGGTGGGCACCATCTGCGCGTACCCCAAGTTCACTCCCCTGCCCTTCCGCGAGGAGGAGCTCTGGAACGGCTATCCCGAGGAGACCAACGCGCCCTATGGCGTGGCGAAGAAGGCCCTCCTGGTCATGTGTCAGGCCTACCGCCAGCAGTATGGACTCAACGCGGTCTACCTCCTGCCGGTCAATCTCTACGGCCCGCGCGACAACTTCGACCTCGAAACCTCGCACGTCATCCCGGCCCTGATTCGCAAGTGCATCGAGGCTCGCGACGCCGGGGACGATCGAGTGGTCTGCTGGGGCGACGGCTCGCCCACCCGCGAGTTCCTTTACGTCGAGGACGCGGCCGAGGGGCTGGTCCTGGCGACAGAGCGGTACGACCAGCCGGGCCCGGTCAACCTCGGCTCTGGCCGGGAGATCAGCATCTGCAATCTCACCGAGCTGGTCGCCCGGCTGACGCGGTTCACGGGCCGGATCGAGTGGGATACCACTCAGCCCAACGGCCAGCCGCGGCGCTGTCTGGACACCACCCGCGCCCGCGAGCGCTTCGGCTTCACCGCCGGCACGGACTTTGAGGAAGGTCTTCGAAAGACAATTGGGTGGTACGAGCAGCATCGCCAGGCTGCCCGCTGAGAGCTGATCGCTGAAAACTCATTGAGAGGAAGCAATTCATGTCGCGCAAAGCACTCATCACCGGCATCACCGGCCAGGACGGCAGCTATCTCGCCGAATTCCTGCTGGCCAAAGGCTACGAGGTCCACGGCATCATCCGCCGCTCCAGCTCGTTCAACACGGAGCGCATCGACCATCTCTACAAAGATCCCCACGAGCACGATGCCCGCCTGTTCCTGCACTTTGGCGACCTGACCGACGGCACCGGCGTGCGCGAAGTGCTCACCCGCGTGCAGCCCGATGAAGTCTATAACCTGGGCGCCCAGTCGCACGTCCGCGTGAGCTTCGACCAGCCCGTCTACACCACCCAGGTGGTGGCCGTGGGGACGATGCGGCTGCTGGAAGCCATCCGTGACACCGGCGTGGCCTGCCGGTTCTATCAGGCCTCCTCCAGCGAAATGTACGGCAAGGTGGTCGAGGCGCCCCAGACCGAAAAGACGCCCTTTTACCCACGAAGCCCCTACGCCTGCGCGAAGCTCTGCGGCTATTGGCAGACGGTCAACTACCGCGAGAGCTACGGCATGTTCGCCTGCAACGGGATCCTGTTCAACCACGAGTCCCCGCGCCGCGGCGAGACCTTCGTGACCCGCAAGATCACTCGCGCCGCCACCCGCATCGCCGAGGGGCTCCAGAAGAAGCTCTACCTGGGCAACCTCGACGCCAAGCGCGACTGGGGGTTTGCCGGCGATTACGTGGAAGCCATGTGGCTCATGCTCCAGCAGGACAAGGCGGATGATTATGTGATCGCGACCGGCGAGACCCACTCCGTGCGCGAGTTCCTCGAACTGGTCTTCCAGCGCGTGGGCCTGGATTGGAAGCAATACGTCGAATGCGACCCGCGTTACCTGCGCCCGGCCGAAGTGGACCTGCTCTTGGGCGACTCGGCCAAGGCGCGTCGCGTTCTTGGCTGGAAACCGAAGGTGAGCTTCGCCGGCCTGGTGGAAATGATGGTTGACGCCGACTGGGAGCTGGCCCGCCGGGAGTGCGTCCTGGCCGACCACGGCATGCTCAAGGAGAATCGACCCGCACGCGGATAACGTGAGCTGAGCAACGCCAGGTAACGCGCCGCGCCGAAGTGGCTGCGACAATGAAAAAAGCGGCAGGGCTCGCCAGGGCCTTGCCGCTCATTGCATTTCATGCATGGCCGACATGAGGGCAGTAGTTGACGCTCTCTCGCTGGCATCCTTCGGAGACCGCTCTGACCGTCACGTCACGAACCGACCGCCTCTCAGGCCATTCCTGGCGTATCTGCTCGTGGATTGGAAGCCTGGTTCGCCCATCTTTGCCTGGCTTTCTCCGCGAACGTCAAGGAGCGCGGCGCGGATCCAGCAGCCGCGATTTGCTCAAACCCGCTCATGAATCCAAACTTCCGCCGGTGGTCTCGGCGTAGCTGCTCCACCAGGGATTGCCATAGCTCTGTCTGCCCGTGCGTCTCGTAAAGCTGCCGGGCTATCCTGAGGTGCTCCAGGGCGTACCCGTAGTACTTGCTCTTGGCACTCCTGACGATTCGCATGCCCAGGGCGCGATGGACCTTGGCGGCGGTCAGGGGGAATCCCTTGGTCAAACCCTCGGCGGCCGGCTCGTTCACGAAGTGACTGATGCCTTCCAGTTCGTCATCCTCAGCGGCATTTACCCGCTCGGCGAGCAGTCTCCACTCTTTCGTGTGGGTGCAGATCTCAACGAACGTCGAGAGCGGCGCCCGGCGGGTTACCTGCATGACCTTCTCATGCCAGGTGTGGACATTCTTCTTGGGCACGTACCGCATCAGCTCGTCATAGCCGAAACTCGAAGGATGCAGCTCGAAGCTCGACCAGGCCGCGTCAATGGCCTCCTGACGCCTGCCGAGTTGAACCAGCAGATCCTGCCTCAGCTTATCGAGGCCGAACGCGGGTTCATTGCGCCAGCGGTCATCATCTTTCAGCGCGAACCCCTTCTCGACCCAAGATAAGGCGTCGGCGAAGCGCTTTCTGGCCTTCAACAGGCCCGCAATGTTCTCGCAGTCCTTGGGGCTCGGGTCGATCCTGTGGCACAGGGCGAGGTAGGCGCGCAGGTCGCCTCGCGCATGGTAGATCTCCTTGAGCTTCAGCCTGAGGCCGTATGGCAGGGTGAAACAGGGCCGTGGGTCGGGTGCTTCGGTGTTCTCCAGCGTGGCAACCGCTTCTCCCAGGAGATTCTCGAAATGTGACCGGAACAGCCGGTATCCCGCGGCATTGAGCGCCTTGGCAACGGGACCGTGGATGCGATAGCAGAGGCCGTAATCGTCGTTGTGCATCCAGCTCAGGATGGATCGGACGGTCTCTTCGGGCGGGCAACCGGCTTTCTGGCGGGCATGGATCCACGAGATGAACAGGTCCTCGAAGAACATGCTCAGGTTGGCACCGGAGTCATCCACCTCCTCGGCCTTGTCGTAGCAGCCGGCCAGGAAGACCTCGTACAGGGTGACGGCACGCTGGAACTGCCCCTGTGTGACCAGCGCGTCGACCTGGTTCTTGGCTGAATCCAGTCCTTCGGCGAAGTGGAACATCTCCCCGTAGGGAACGAAGTGCCCGCGAAAAAGGGCGTGTTCGATAGCCGCAATCAGCGGGTCTGGTTTCTTCGCCTTGGCCATGGTCCTGCTCGACTCAAGTCCCTTCAAGCTCGGTTCTCAGAGTGTACCCGGGCGATGATCAAGAGCAAGCGTTCTGTTCTTTGTCATTCCCGCGTGATCGGATAGACTGGGTGCATCAGGAATGGCGACGCTTTCGACGGTGTCTAGAGGAAATCCCGATGCCCCCAGCGAATCCACCAGATACGGCATACACCCTGAAGATCACGCTGACCGAAAGCAAGCCAACCATCTGGCGGCGTTTCTATGTGCCACGCCAGATTACCCTCGACCGGCTGCACGACGTGATTCAGATCGTCATGGGCTGGGATGAAAAGCACCTGCACTGCTTCACGATCAACGGCCAGCGATACACCGAGACGCCGGAAGACATGGAAATGGAGGGCCAGGAGGAGGGCGACTTCAAGCTCTGCGATGTGGTTCCGCGGGTCGGGATGAGCTTCAGCTACAAGTACGACTTCGGCGACGGATGGGAGCACACGCTGGACGCAGAGGACATCAAGCCAGTGCCGGAAGGTCATTCTGCATGTGTGGCGTGCTTTGGTGGCGAGCGCAGTTGCCCGCCCGAGGACGTGGGCGGCATGGACGGCTTTAGGGAGTTCCTCGCCGCGATCGTCCAGCCCGAGCATCCCCGGCATAAGCGAAACCGCAGATGGGTCGGCCGCCAGTTCGATCCGGAGGGCTTCCATCTTAAAGCGATCAACCTCGAGCTGGGCAAGTACGCCCGCTGGTCACGGCCGAGACTGGTGGATCAGGAGCTGTTCGTAGGAGAGTTCTGAATCAGGGCAGGCCACAGCAGACCGCTCGGACGTCTGCTCGATGATGATCGGATGCCATCGTGCACAATAGAGGTACGGCTCAAGCCAAGCTGAGGACTGAATAATCGGGCCTTTGCGTCGCGGAGCCGACGCGATAAGCCTCTTGGACGAAATGTACAAGATGTGCCGAGCAGTTCAGGGATCACTTCTTAAGCCCTTGGTTATCATACGTGAAGCTCGATCGTGATTATTTCCTGGACTTGGCGCGGGGGGCATTCGAGACCCAGCCGCCGCGGCCGTTCCATGGGCTCATCGTTCTGGTTCGGCGACGGACCCGCCACCCGGGTGGATCACGATTCGATGGCGATGCTGGTTTCGAGGATCTGGTCAACCGTGGCTTGACCATCGCGGACGGCCATGCAGGCTCGGAGAACGTGTAATTCGAGCATCATCAGATCGTGTGGGAACTCGATTCTCATCGCTGCCACGACCCGAGTCAGCAGATCGGCGGAGATACCGGCTTCCCGGGCGGCGCTCTCGTAGTCAAAGTACTCCATGTGCCTCATCTCCTACAGTTCGGGAGGAGCCACGATCTCGACCGTTGGCAGGCCGGCGAGCGTGTTGATCTCATTACTCGAATGAACCAATGTTGTGGAGCTGGCAGGTGTGAATGAGGCGTGTCCTTCCGGCAAGCCTGCGTAGTGTGATTTTTTCCGGCGCGGTCAGTTGGAGCAGGTGGGCGTGATGCTCTCCCGGTAGCTCCAGGGCATCCATTGCCGAGGATTCGTGCGCAGTTCGCCGGCGTGCCGCTGGAGTTGGGTAAGGTAGTCGAAGGGATTGGCTCCGCCGAGTTCACAAGTGTGGATGAGGCTCATGAACACGTCGCCGACATGAGCCCCGTTCTGGGTCTTGTAGAACATCGCGTTCTTGCGATGAAGAATCGCTAATCCACAGAATCTTAAACTGAGATTGTTTAAACCCCTCGGCTTCAGCACCTGCCATGCTGCCGGGTTATTCCTCGCTTGGGTGATCGCCGCCGGGCTAATACGGCAGGTCTCGTCTCAGGGGGCAGGAATACCATGCGTGAGGAGGCCTTTTTCCTTCTGGTGAAAGAGACATTTTGGGTGAAAAAAGGCTTGACATTTTCCGATTTCACGATTACTCTGAGTTTTACCGATTGGTGAAATGGCGTGAAACAGTGGAACTAGCCGAAACCAACATCTCCTGGCAGACCGTCGAGAAGCTACGCGAGTACTTGGCCGACGTGCCGTTCTGCTCCTTGGATGAGGGCGCGCCGGAGTCCGATGTGGCCGAGACGGGGGCAGATTGGATTGGTCGTCTGCGCATCGGCGACAACTCGGAGCTGCTGCTGATCGAGACGAAACCCAGTGGTCAGCCACGCCTGGCCCGAGAGGCGGTCAACCAACTGCTTCGTTATCATGGCCGGTTCCCGAAGGCTTGCCTTGTCTTTGCCGCGCCATACATCTCAGCGGCGGCTGGCAAGATTGCGACCGACGAGGGCATCGGGTACTTGGATCTGGCCGGCAATTGTCGGCTATGCTTCGATCACGTGTACATTCGCCGGACTGATTGGCCCAACCCTGCCGTCGAGCGGCGTGGGCTGAGATCCCTGTACTCGCCCAAGGCCGAGCGGGTTCTGCGGGCACTTCTGGCCGAACCCAGGCGAACCTGGAAAATCGAGCCATTAGCCGCAGCCGCGCAGGTGAGCCTGGGCATGGCATCCAAGGTGAAACGGCTCCTTGATGACCGCGAATGGTTGATCCGTGAGGCCGGCGGATTCAGGCTTAATCAACCTGCCGCGTTACTGAATGAGTGGAACAGGAACTACAAATACGACCGCAACACGGTGCATGACTTCTATTCATTCGACTCTATCCCGCAGATCGAGGCGAAACTGGCTCAGGCGTGCGAAAGCATGACATCCAGGTACGCGCTGACCGGATTCTCGGCGGGAGCGCGATTAGCGCCGATGGTGCGGTATCAGCGCGTTACCGCCTATGTGACCGGCCGGCTTGAGGAAGTTGCCCAGCACATGGGTCTAAAACGTGTCACCAGCGGGGCCAATGTGAGCCTGATCGAGCCCTATGACGAGGGCGTGCTCTTTGGGGCCAGGGACGTGGACGGCAGGTGGATCGTCTCACCGCTGCAGGCCTATCTCGACCTGCTCAATTTCCGTGGCCGTGGTGAGGAGGCGGCCGAGGCCATTCTGGATCAGGTAGTGAAGCCGACATGGTGAGCCCGCGCGACGAATACACCGAAGATGCCGTCCAGGCTGCACGCCAGGTCATGTTGGAGCTCATCCGCATCCTTGGCGAGTACCGTGACTGTCTGGTCGTCGTGGGGGGCTGGGTGCCGGAGCTGGTGTTGGCCGCAGCGGGAGCAGCTCACATCGGCAGCAACGATGTCGATCTGGCCTTGGATCACAGAAAGCTGACCGAGGGAGGCCGGATACCGCACGATTCGTGAGCATCTGACCCGACGCGGGTATCGCCAGGGAAATCAGCCATTCATCTTCTTGCGCACGGTCATCGTAAACGGCCGCGAAATCACCGTTCACGTGGATCTCCTGTTTGGCGAGTACGGTGGCACGGCCAAGTCCCACCGGCATCAGCATGTTCAAGACGTGATGGTCAGGAAAAGCCGCGGCTGTGACCTGGCGCTGGACATCAACACCGAGGTCAAGCTGGAAGGCACGCTTCCCGGTGGCGCCCGGGATTCGGCTATCGTGCGCGTGGCCGGCATTGTCCCCTTCATCGTCATGAAGGGGATGGCTCTGGCTGCCCGCATGAAGGAAAAGGATGCGTGGGATATTCACTTCTGCCTGACGTACTTCCCCGGTGGCCTGGAGGCACTGGCGGATCGGTTTCGGCCCCATTTAAGCCACGCGCTCGTGCGTGAGGGGCTTGAGAAGATCAAGGAGAAGTTCGCCTCGCCCGCGGATAGCGGGCCCCAGTGGGTGGCTGATTTTGACGAGCTCACAGACCCACAGGATCGCGCGGCCCGGCAGCGTGACGCCTTCGAGCGCGTCAACCGGCTGCTGGAGCTGTTGGGGATCTGCTGAAAACCGCAGTGGCTCTGGCACCTGAGCGGAACTGTGGATCGGCAGCGTGACCGCTTATTGGATAGAATCGCACAAATTTGATAAAATGTGCATGCATTATTATCCGACAGTCTCAGCGGGGTCTGCCATGGCCACGACGACGAGCCAAGCCAAGAAGGCTTTTGCGAGACACGGCGGCATGCTCCGCACCAGCGAAGCCCTCGCGGAAGGTATCCACCCGCGCACGCTGTATGCCCTGCGCGATGCCGGGGAACTGGAGCAACTGGCGCGGGGGCTGTATCGACTGGCCAAGCTGCCACCGCTGAGTGAGCCAGACCTGGCCACGGTCGCCAAACGCATTCCGCAGGGCGTTGTCTGCCTGATCTCGGCCCTGGCTTACCACGAGCTGACGACTCAGATTCCGCACGAGGTCCACCTCGCGCTTCCACGCACCGCTCGTCACCCCTGTCTGGACTACCCGCCCCTGCATGTGTACCGGTTTTCTCCCGCCCCTTTTGAGGCCGGCGTCGACACGCACATGATCGACCGAGTCCCTGTCCGGGTCTATAACCCAGAGAAGACGCTCGCTGACTGCTTCAAATACCGCAATAAGATCGGCTTGGATGTGGCCCTTGAAGCTCTCAGGACCTATCGTGGTCGTCGCGGGGCTCGGCTGCAATCGGTGCTGGAATACGCCCGCATCTGCCGCGTCGAGCAGGTGGTTCGACCGTACCTGGAGGCCATGGCATGACCAAGCGGAAGATCAGGAATGTCGCCGAATCCGTGCATCAGCGCCTGCTGAACGCCGCAAAGGGAACGGACCGTCCCCGGCCATGATCACATCCCGCAGACCGTACATCTCCTTCAGTTCGTTGATCCGGTCCGCCAGCGTCTTCTGATCGTTCGTGTTCCCCCGATACACGGACACCGGCCACGAACGGCGACATCAGGCGTTCGTCCGAACAAAGGAAGATTCGCCAAGGGAGCGTTTTCCCTTGACAACACGGGGCTAATGGGTGATCGCTGAAAACCACTTTTGAGGGGAAGCAGTTCATGTCCCGCAAAGCACTGATCACCGGCATCACCGGCCAGGACGGCAGCTATCTGGCCGAGTTCCTGCAGGCCAAGGGCTACGAGGTCCACGGCCTCATCCGCCCTGGCGGCGAAGAGCGCCGCATCACGTGGACCGGATCATACGCGCTCCCGCTCCCGAGAACGGTCCTGGCTGCCAGCTTGGCAACCTATCGCCGGGCGCGGAGGCGGCAGACATCAACGGACGAGTAAGCGCCCACCAGAACCATGGGGGGCTGGGCCGGAACGCGGGAGGGTGCGGAGCTGGACTCAGCGGGGGAACGAGGCCTGGAAACGCCGGCGGGTGGCCCGGCGGAGTTGCTTGCGGTCAGCCCGGTCGCGACGTTCGGCCACTCGGTACTCGCGGATAGCTTCCGGATGGGCCTGTCGCCAGACGTCCGGCCGTAGCCCGGCGTAGTCTTTGTCACCGGCCAGCAGACGATCGAGCACGTCTTTCAGATAGGCCCAGACGTCCAGGTCGT
>JAGNEZ010000056.1 GCA_018003015.1 Phycisphaerae bacterium
TATGGTGAAATACTCGCTGTTGAGTCTAGTGCACTACTAACAGACGGAAGGCGCCGACCCTGTCGGGCGTGTGGAATCTCCGCCGCGGGTGTTAAGCCCGCAGGGTTCCGTGGGAATCAAGGCTAGTCTGATAATGAAGATGGACCGATCGTGAGTTCGGGCAGGCAGTTGATTTGCCGATACTATCCCAGGCCTGCAATGGTCCCCCGGGCCCTTCATCACGGTCCCGCAGGTGGTTATAATAACAGTGGTGCGGGGGGTCGGCTTGCCGGCCCGGCCGCTCAGGGCTACCTCAACAGAGTCGCGGGTGGCGCCTCTCGGCGGGGAACGGACTGAATGGCAGTTATCCAGTACCTGACCACCGCGCTGGTCGCCCCGTTCAAAAAGCGTTCGAATACCTCAGATCCGTCCGAGGGAAGGAGTTGTCACCGTGGTGCATTCGTCAAACTGGGTGAGATGGGGGATGGCCGTGCTGCTCGCCTTGTGCGGCTACGCTCCCTCGCGGGTCCAGGCTGAGTCCTGTGGGTGTCGCGCCAGTGACTTCGATGACGACTTGGACGTGGACCAATCCGACTTCGCCCATCTCCAGATGTGCCTGACGGGCTATTCGGTTCTCAGCGACTCCGCTTGTGCCGACGCCGATTTGGATGGCAACAACTTGGTCAATGCCGAGGATCTGCGGGCCTTCATCGCGTGCATGAGCGGGCCAGGGGTCGTACCCCAGGGTGGCGCCCTCGACAATTTCTTCATCAGTGAGTTTATTGCCTCCAACGGAACCGGTCTTGTGGACGAAGACGGGGAGCATTCCGACTGGATCGAGATCTACAATCCCTGCATTCCTGGCGCCAACCTTGAGGGCTGGTATCTGACCGACGACGCCACGAATCTGACCAAGTGGCGGTTTCCCTCCGTGATTGTGGGCAAGAACAAGTTCCTGATTATCTTCGCTTCGGGGAAGAACCGAAAAGACCCAAACGGCAAGCTGCATACGAACTTCAAACTGGCCAACGAGGGGGAATATCTGGCCCTCGTCGCCCCCGACGGCGAGACCGTGGTGCAGGCATTCCAGCCAACCTATCCGGAGCAGTTGCCCAACGTCGCCTACGGCCTGGCCCAGGCCGCTTCGAAGTCGATTCAGAGCCGGTCCGAAGTAAAATACCATGTTCCGACCTCCGGCGACTCGAGCCTTGGAACCAGCTGGACCTCGCCCGATTTCGTTGACTCGACGTGGCAGGACGGAATCTCCGGCCTGGGCTTCAGCTCCGTGGCTCCTGCATTCAAGGTTGATGTCTACAAGGCGAACATCTCGACCTGCGACATGGCCACGGCCAAAGGCGTGATCACCAATACCTCGCAGCAGGAATGGGCCGCGACCGGCACCTCCCCGATCATCGATTTCTTCAACAGCGGCGGCGCCGGGAACTACAGCAATAACCTCGCCTTCCCGGGCATGGAGAACGGCGCCGACGTGGAAAACTACGTCGTGCAGGTCACCGGCACCATCGTTATTCCGTCCATGGGTGAGTGGACCTTCGGCGTCAACAGTGACGATGGGTTCGAACTGACCCTGACCCGGGCGGGCACCGTCTTCGAGACCTCCTTCCCCGAGCCGCGATCCACTAGCGATACACTCGCGGTCTTCGAGATTACCGAGGTGGGGACCTACAACGTGAACCTGGTCTTCTACGAATGCGGGGGCGGTTCGGCCCTGGAGTTCTTCGCTGCCCCGGGCTCCTATGAGAGCTTCAACGCCGAAGCCTTCGATCTCGTGGGCGATACGGCCAGCGGCGGCCTGGCGGTCGGCGTTCTCGGCGGCGACATTGCGACTGACATCGGCGCGGAGATGCGCGACGTCAATTCGTCGGTCTGGGTCCGGGTCCCGTTCCAGGTCGACTCTCCGACGTCATACGAGTTCATGGCCTTGAGAATGAAGTACGAGGATGGCTACGTGGCCTACCTGAACGGGAGGGAGATTGCCCGCCGAAACAGCCCCGGCACTTTGGCGTGGAACTCGGCTGCCGCTTCCGACCGGTCCATCACCGAAGCGGCCGAGTACGAGGAGATCGACGTCACCACCTTCATGCGCCATCTGGTCCCAGGACAGAACCTGCTGGCGGTTCATGGACTCAATGATGCGGCCAACGACCCCGACTTCCTCGTGCTGCCCGAACTGGTCTTGGGCAACAACGTACTGTTGGCCCAGTATCTCTCCCCCCCGACGCCGGGAACATTCAACGTCGCCGGAGACGTCGATTTTGTCCGCTCGCTCGCGTTCAGCACGGAACACGGTTTCTTCAACACCCCGTTCCAGCTGGCCATCACTACACCGACGCCCGACGTGGAAATCCGCTACACGCTCGACGGTTCCACACCCACCGAGTCCAACGGCACAGTCTACACCGGCCCGATCACGATCAGCCAGACCAGCGTGGTCCGGGCGGCCGGCTTCAAGCTGGGCTACATCACCTCCCGGGTCACGACCCGGACCTACCTGTTCCTCGCCGACGTGGTCCAGCAATCGCCGAGCGAGCAGGCGCCCGGTCCAAACTGGCCGGCGCCGGGAAGCTCAGTCAACGGCCAGGACATGGACTACGGCATGGATCCGACGATCCTGAATGACGCTCGTTACGCGAACCTGGTCGATGACGCCCTCCTGGCTATTCCGACCATTTCCATGGTCACGGATCTGGCCAATCTGTTCAGTTCCACCAAGGGGATCTACGTCAACGCCGGCGGTGACGGGCAGGCCTGGGAGCGCCCGGCCTCGCTCGAGCTGATCCATCCCGACGGTACCGAGGGCTTCCAGATCGATGCCGGGGTGCGCATCCGCGGCGGCTACAGCCGAAGCGGTAGCAACCCCAAGCATGCCTTCCGGTTCTTCTTCCGTTCCGAGTACGGATCGGGCAAGCTGGCCTATCCGCTCTTCGGGGACGAAGGCGCTGCTGAGTTCGACAAGATCGACCTGGCTACGGCCCAGAACTACTCGTGGAGCTTTGAGTACGGCACCAAGAACACGTTCCTGAGGGATTTCTTCTCCCGAGATACCCAGCGCGACATGGGCAAGCCCTACGCCCGCGGGCGCTACTATCACTTGTATATCAACGGCGTCTACTGGGGACTTTTCTACACCGACGAGCGCTGCGAGGCCGATTACGCGGCCACCTATTTCGGCGGCACCGACAACGATTACGACGTGATCAAGGTCGCGCCCGACAATGGTTACACCATCTATGCGACCGACGGCGATGTGAACGCCTACCACGAACTCTGGCTGATGTGCGGAGAAACCGGATCGAGCTCAGGTTACTACCCCACGGTCTCCAACGAGACGTACCAGCAGATTCGCGGCTGCAATCCTGACGGCACACGCAACCCCGCGTACAAGGTCCGGGTCGACATTGACAACCTCATCGATTACATCCTGTGCACGATCTTCGTGGCCGATCCGGACGGGCCGGCCGCCTGGGGCGGTGATTTCCCGAACAACTTCTTCGCCATCGGGGATCGCGCCGGGCTGATGGGCTTCCGATTCTTCCGTCACGACGCCGAGCATTCGATGGGGTGCTCGACCGGCGATCCGAACGAGCAGCGTACAGGTCCCTATATCGCCGGTTGGACGTTTGATCGCTTCAACCCGTGGCGCATTCACCAGGACCTGATCACTTGCACGGACTACCGCATCCGGTTCTCCGATCGCGTCTACCAGACGATGTTCGACAACGGCCCTCTGACCACCCAGAACAACCTCAATCGCCTCATCGCCCGTCGCGACCAGATCGATCTGGCGGTCGTCGCGGAATCGGCCCGCTGGGGCGATTCCAAGGGTGAACCGCCGCGCAACAGGATCGATACCTGGCTCCCGGCAGTCAACTGGATCCTGAACAACTACCTCCCGAACCGTACCAGCGTCGTTGCCCAGCAACTTCGCAACAAGGGCTGGTTCAAGGATCCGCCAACGACGAGCGTTGCCGGCGGGAGCATACCCGTCGGTACCGAGGTCGTCCTTTCGAACACGAGTAGCCCGGGAACGATCTACTATACGCTCGATGGCATCGATCCTCGGCTGCCCGGTGGGGCGGTCGCACCAACCGCGCGCACCTATCAGCCAACGACGACTTCGGTCACACTCGTCCCGAAAGGTGCCCGGTGGAAATACCTGGACAACGGCTCTGACCAGGGCACGGCGTGGTACGCGAAGACGTTCGACGACAGCGCGTGGAAAGGACCACAGGCCGCTCGCCTGGGCTACGGAAACGACGGCGAGACCTCGCCCAAGCTCTCCTATGGACCGAGCGCCAGTAACAAGTACATGACCTACTACTTCCGAAGTACATTCGCCGTGGGCGACACGTCGAACATCACCGAGCTCAAGCTGAGACTGCTTCGCGATGATGGAGCGATGGTCTACATCAACGGCACCAGAGTCCCGACCCCGCACTCGGTGGACAATATGCCCGATACCTGGAACTATCTGACCAGGGCCTCCTCCGCCGGCGAGGAGCAGACCTACTACGAGGCCAGTGTCAGCCCGACAATGCTCATTCCGAACACCACCAACACCATCGCGGTCGAGGTCCACCAGGTTGACCCTACGAGCACGGATCTCGGCTTCGACCTCGAACTCGTCGCCACCAAGGTCAGCACCACCTCGGACAAGATCATCATCAACACCAACACGCGGCTGATCGCCCGCGTCCTCAACGGTGCGGAATGGAGCGCCGCCAAGGTGGCCGATTACATGGTCGGGCCCGCCAACCTCTACATCAACGAGCTCATGGCCGACAACAAGGTCACGCTTGAGGATCCCGACGAAGCCGGGGAGTTCCCCGACTGGTTCGAGGTCTATAATCCCAACCCCTTCCCAGTGAGCATGGGCGGTATGTATGTGACCGATATGCTCGGGTCACCGACCATGTGGAAGCTCCCGAATGATGTCATCATCCAGCCGGGCGAGTTCCTCGTCTTCTACGCGGATGAGGACACGGCCCAGGGGTCCACCCACGTCGGCTTCAAGCTGAGCAACAACGGTGAAGCGGTTGGCCTGTATGACCGCGACGGCGTGACCCCCATCGATACCGTCAGCTTCGGCGTTCAGCTCAAGGACGTGTCCTACGGCCGCTATCCCGATGCGACCGGCGGCTGGGGGAAGATGGCCACACCGACGCCCTGGGGCCCCAACTCGACCCTCGTGGGCCAGTGATCAGAACCGGGGTCGCCGTCCGTCGCCCAGTCGCGCGGGCCTGAAGTCAATCCTGGACAACCCCTCGCCCCGGTTGGGGGAGAAGGGCTGTTTTGTCGGCGCTTGTCGTGCGACCGCGAGTGGGGTCGGGGAACACACACCGGCCAGGCGAGTGACGGTTCGGCCGTTCACGAGTTTTTGGAGTGTGCGAGCGCTGCGGGGCGGGAGCGTTCGCAGCGTTGCCGGTTCGGCGAACGAACGGTCTCCCGAGGACCACACGCCGGTTTTGCCTGCTGGCCGGCTTGTGTATTACAATGCTGCCGGTCGTAATACGACCTGGAGCGACCCCGATGCTGGCAATGCACATGGCCAATGAGCTGCTGACGCCCGGGGTGGCCCTGCTATTCATGGTCGTCTCGGCGGGCGTGCTCATGCTGGCATCGGCTCGCGTGGGGGCGTCCGTTCAGCAGGACAGGATCCCGCTGATGGGCGTGCTCGGAGCGTTCGTTTTCGCCGCCCAGATGATCAACTTCCCGATCCTCCCGGGCACCAGCGGACATTTTGGCGGCGGCGTGCTCCTGGCCATTCTCCTTGGTCCGCATGCGGCCACGCTGGTCATGACCTCCATTCTCATCGTGCAGTGCCTCATCTTCCAGGACGGCGGTCTGCTGGCCCTGGGAACGAATGTCTTCAACCTCGGGATCGCGCCTGCCTACCTCGGCTATGCCCTGTTCCACCTGCTGGCCGGTCCGCGGCCCTCCGGCGGCCGACTCTACGCGAGCGTCTTTGTCGCCACGCTGGTCGGTATGGTGGCCGGCGCGGCCATGGTGCCGGTCGAGGTTCGACTCAGCGGTCTCTTCGTGGCTCCAATGCACGAGTTCCTGTTGGCGATGATCGGGCTGCACCTGCTGGTCGGCTTGGGAGAGGCGATCATCACCTTCCTGGTCATCGGCTATGTGGTACGCGTACGACCCGGATTGCTCGGCCCGGTGGCCGATCGCGTCTCGGCCGCCACCGGCAAGATCGGTCTGAAGGGGGTGCTGGCATCGTTCGTCGTGGTGGCCCTCCTGTTGGGTGGCGTGGTGGCCCACTGGGCGAGCGAGGCACCGGATGCCCTCGAGTCCATCACCGCGGCCGGAGGCCACCGGTCGGCGATGGTGGCGGCGAATGAGAACGAGACGATATCCAGGGCGACCGCGTGGCAGGAAAGGACCGCCCCGCTGCCCGACTACCGGTGGACAAGCCTGAGTGGGGTCGCAGGAACGGCGGTGACGCTGGCCATGGTGTGGCTCGTTGGACGAGGGCTGGCGCGGCGGAGGAAAGAGGCTGAGGGAGTTGCAAGTCGTGAGTGATGGGTGTCGTGCTGAGTTGAAGGTGCTGGGTGCTGGTTGCTGAGTGCCGACCGCTGACCGCTTCTATCATCCATGCATCACCACTACATAGACCGGTTCGCCTACCAGGACTCGCCGATCCACCGGCTGGACGCCCGCGCCAAGATCCTGGCCGTGCTGGTTTACAGCACGGTTCTGATCTCGCTGCCCCGGTATGTGATCCCGTCGGCGTGGTACGCCGTGTTGCCATTTGCCATGCTGGTTTGGGCGGGCGTGCCGCTGCGCTTCGTGGCCAAGCACACCCTCCTGGTGTCGCCTTTCGTGGTTTGCCTGGTGGC
Source organism: Phycisphaerae bacterium (assembly GCA_018003015.1). NCBI lineage: Bacteria > Pseudomonadati > Planctomycetota > Phycisphaerae > Phycisphaerae bacterium. Next base: position 6,849 of record JAGNEZ010000056.1, read on the forward strand.
GTTCGCCCCGGTTTTCGACCGCTCCCCGGTGCGACTCGACGGAACATGGACGGTGGCCGGCGGTTGGGTGGCGGCCGCATCCATCCTGGTGCGGTTCGTGTTGGGCATGGCGGCGCTGATCGCCCTGGCGAGTACGACACGGTTCCCCGATTTGCTCCGCGGTCTGCGCCGGCTGGGTGTTCCGCACATCCTCGTTCTGCAACTGCAGTTCCTGTACCGCTACCTGTTCCTGCTGCTGGACCAGGCCATGCACCTGCGACAAGCTCGAACGGCCCGCGATGCGGGAAAGGGACCGCTCGCCTGGCGATGGCGAGGCGGCGCCGGGCAGATCGGCATGCTCTTTGTCCGTACCCTTGAACAGGCCGACCGGACGCACATGGCCATGCTCGCCCGGGGCTATGACGGGACGATCCAGATGGTCCGGCCGGGGCGCTGGCGACAGCATGACTGGGCCTTCCTGCTGGCGACGATCGTGTATGTCACGGTGCTGCGTTGGTGGTGATGGACCCGTTCACCCCCGAGCGGAGAACCGGAATGGAGGAAGTTGTCGTTGAGCTGCAGCTTCGGCGGGGAGGCCGGTGATGCCTGAGTATCTGCTCGCGGCGGAGAGCCTGTCCTACCGCTATGATGACGGCACCTGCGCCTTGGACCGGGTCGATCTCGGCATTGCTCCGGGCGAGAAGCTCGGACTGATCGGACCCAACGGTTCGGGCAAGAGCACCCTGCTGCTTTGCTTGGGCGGGCTGCTCACCGGTCAGGGAGCGGTGAAACTGGACGGCCGTCCACTGACCCGCTCGGATTTCAAGGCCTCCCGCGGGCGAATCGGGCTGATCTTCCAGAGCCCCGACGACCAGCTCTTCATGCCGACGTTGGAGGAGGATCTGGCGTTCGGACCGATCAATCAGGGGCTTGACCAACACGCCGCCCACGAACGCGTCCATCAGGTAGCCGACCGGATGGGCCTGGACGCCATGCTCGGGAGGGCCCCGCACCACTTGTCCATGGGTCAGAAGCGAAACGCCGCCATCGCGGCCGTCCTGGCCATGAGACCCGCGATCCTGCTGATGGATGAACCATCCAGCAATCTGGACCCTCGATCGCGGCGAAGACTGATCGAAGTCCTGGCCGATCTCGATACGGCCATGTTGATCGCCTCCCACGATCTGGCCCTGGTGGGCCGCCTCTGCCGGAAAGTCATGCTCATCGACGAGGGCCGGATGGTAGCTGACGGCTCGACGACCGAGATCCTCGGCAACGCCGAACTGATGGAAAGCCATGGATTGGAGCGGTGGACGACGCGGTAGGCGGTTGGCCGGTCGTGGATCTCGGCCTGGTGGTCATCCTCTTCGTGCGGCACTGGAAAGCTCCCCTTGGCCGGGGCGGGGACCGTCTCCCCTGGCCGCGACGGCCTGCCGCCAGAGTATCGCGGTCTTCTCAATCAGCTTGACCCGGTCGATCGGCTTGCTGACGTAGTCGTTGCAGCCGGCACGGATGCACTTCTCCCGGTCGGTGGCCATAGCGTGAGCGGTGAGGGCGATGATCGGTCCGGTGTGCCCGTGATCGCGCAGCCGGTGAGTGGCTTCGTAGCCGTCCATGATCGGCATCTGCATGTCCATGAGAACCACGTCGAACGGCTTGCCGCTGTTCCCGGCTGCGAGAGCCGCATCAATCGCCAGCCGCCCGTTCTCGACTACGGTGGTACTGGCCCCCGCCTTGTGGAGGATGTGGGAGATCAGGCGTTGGTTGTCCGGGCCGTCCTCGGCGATGAGAATCCTGCAGTCTCGCAGCGAATGGCTCCGGGCTTCATACTGGGCCCGTCGCTCCTCGGCGGTGACCACCGTGGCCGAGGCCGGATCGGCGATCATCCGGACCCCCTCGAGCGGACCCGTGGCAACACTGACCCGAAACTGAGTCCCAACCCCAGGCTGGCTTTCGACCACGACCAGGTCGCCGCCGAGCATCTCAGCCAGACGTTTGCTGATCGTCAGCCCCAGTCCGGTACCCCCGTACCGCCGCGTGGTCGAACTGTCCGCCTGCGTGAAGGGGTGAAACAGCCGGCTGACCTCCTCGGCGGACATGCCGATGCCGGTGTCGAACAAGTCGAACTGCAGCAGGGGAACAGTGTGTTCGCTGTCCATGCCGATGACCAGCCGCACGTGGCCGAACTCGGTGAATTTGATGGCGTTGCCCGCAATGTTGATCAGGATCTGACGCAGACGGATGGGGTCGGTCTGGATCATCTCCGGGATCGCACCGGCAAACTCGACCTCGAGCGAGAGCCCCTTGGCATTGGCCCTGACCCGCAGCAGCGAGATGACCTCGGCGACGATCTGGCAAGGCGAGCAAGACGCGTACTCAATACTCATCTTCCCGGCCTCGATCTTCGACAGATCCAGGATGTCGTTGATGACGCCGAGCAGATACTCACCGTTGCGGCGGATTGTCTTGAGGGCCTCGACCCGCTCCGGCGGCGCATCGGCCAGACTCCCGTTGTCCAGCAGGATTTCTGTGAAGCCGAGAATGGACGTCATCGGCGTACGTATCTCGTGGCTCATATTGGCCAGGAAATCACTCTTGGAACGACTGGCCGCCTCCGCCTCTCGGGTGGCCCGCTGGAGGTCGGCCTCGGTTCGCTTCCGCTCGGCATTGGTCAGAACCTGGGCGATCTGGTCGGCCATGACCCCCACGAAGACCGTCTCGTCACTGTGCCATTGGCGCTTCGGCCCGGTATGCCCGCACACCAGCGCCCCAACCGCCTTGCCTCCGGCACGGATGGCCCCACTGAGAAGCGACGTGATCCCGTGAGGAATCAGAATCGCCTCAGCGAGTTCCCGGGTCCGAGAGTCCATCAGCGCGTCGACCGCGTCAATCGCCCGGGCGGAACGGAGCACATCGACCATGCGCCTGTATTGATCCGCGCGCAATTCCTCGCCTTTCAGGTGGGCGCGGTGATCACGATCGAACAGATCGTGACATACGATTCGCTTCTGATCGTCGCTCAGAATCCAGACGCTCACACGGGAGACGCTGAGGGTGTCAGCGGTCAGCTCGGTGATCGCCTGGACGGCACCCGCGAAGTCGCCCCTGGTGACCGCTGCATGATTGACGATCCGAACAGTCGCGGCCTGCTGGGCTTGGATCCGGTCCAGCCGTGCGGCCTGTTCATCCTCGGCTTGCTTGCGAAGCGTGATGTTCGTCGCGATGCCAACGAACTGACTGATCGGCTGGTCGTCATGGCGGACGGGACTGAGGACGATCTGCCAGACCGTCCCGTTCCCGTCCGGCTGCACATACCCGGCCTCGAGAGAGACTCTCTCGCCGAGCAGGACTCGTCGAACGCCCTCCTCGACCACCGGCCGGGAGCGCTCGGCCCACAGGCCGGCGAACGGTCTGCCCAGCGTCTCGGCTTCCACCAGGCCCAGGGCAGTCAGACCGTTCCCGTTGATCGTCAGACACTGTCCCTGGCCGTCGACCAGGAAGACACCGTTGGGCGAGCCCTCCACCAGGCTTCGGTGGCGGCGATCCGAAGCCCCAACCGCCAGTGCGGTATCCCGCGCATGCTGCTGGGCAACAAAGCGGCCGACTAACATGATCGCGATCAACAAGGTCGCGCCCATTGGAGTCAACCGGCCCTTGATGACGCTCCCTTGCCATGCACGAGCGTCCCAGTTGATTTCCACGACGAACGGCTCAGGCCCGCCATCGGTCCAGTCGGAGAAAGGCACCCACGCGGTCGCCCAAACGCCCTCTCGGCCCGGTACGGGCTCGACGACGGACGGTTGATGCGATTCAAACGTACCCTCGAGTTGAGCGGATGCGGGTGAACAGACGCTTCCGGCCGGGCAACCACCTTCCGCAGAAGCCGGCTCAGAGTCAGCCAAGACCACGACCCGGCCACCCCTTCGCGAGAGCAGGCGAATCAAAGGGCAGCCGGAACTCGCTTCACGCAACAGCGCCAGCTGCTGCTTGGCAACGGCGAAGTCCGGGAGTGCGAAATCGGCGGGAGTGCCGGTGAGATGGCGGATCTTGCCGCGGTCAAGTGCGGCCGCCACCAGTCTCCCCCGGTTGACTATGTCGTCGCACATCGATTGGCGGATTCGGATCTCCACGAGATGCGCACCGATCCAGCCGGCGACCAGGATCAGACTCAGTTCCAGGCCAAGCCAGGATCGACAAGCTCGCCCGATCCGGTCACGCGGCGCATCCTGGTCCATACAACGCAGATAGTGCCGCCAGATCGCCGCGACGACCAGAACGGCCAGCATGGCCCTCACCGCCTGAATCGGTATCCCCACCGTCTCCAGAAACGCAGCTTCGTTGAGGACGGTGGCGGGCAGGAATCCGACCCGGGGCGTCGCGAGAACCGAGGTGATGGCCAACGCACCTACGCCCAATCCGGCACCGGCCAGCCAACGACTTCGGGCACCGGCCCTGCCGGTCTCCTGGGCAAGTGCCAGGGCAGCCCACAGCCCGCCAATCATGTCGAGGGCGTAGCGGGTGGAACAACGCAGACCCGCCGGGCCAGCCACAACGCCAGAGAGGGCCAAGGCAATCAGGGGGATGAGCACCCACTGTCCCGGACGGCGGCCGGTCGAGGTCGCCCAGGACGCTCGGCCAAACTCGGTCAGCGACAGACCCGCAGCCAGTGACGTCACCACGACGACGAGCAGGAGCGACGCATTCCTGTCCGCCCCAAAGATCAGCAACTCACTCCAATGCTGCAGCCCGGTGGCCAGGCCGTACACGGCCAGCCAGATCCAGGCCAGACCGGAGGCAGCCCGGCGGTGCAAGGCCAGGCAAAGGCACGCCAGCAGCATCTGGGACAGGCCGTGGACAAAGTGGATGTAATCCAGCTCTGTCGTGAACACCCGCGACATCCTCCAGTCACCTTGAAGCCAAAACGCTCGATGGGGAATTTGCACCCCGACGTTCTGTGATCGGTCAGTTCGCAGCCTCCATTGACGATTACCGCCCGCGATTTCATGGCTGCAAACGCGAGACGGCAACGGGCCGGGACGGGACGCGGTCTGGTAACCGAGCAACGCCCGATATAGCCGGCTTGGCTGGAGTGACTCGTCAGGGGGGTGGCCATACGGCTGGTCAAAGACCCATGCCTTCATCCGCAGCAAATATGCTCTCGGCGAGCCGTGGCCGTACTCGTCGGGCGGAGGAATATGACCGGCACAGCGGCCTGGTAGCTGCCGCTCGCTGCGGGGACGATAACTGTGATTCCCCGGCCGACCGGCACCGAGTGGCAATCATGCCGGCCCCAGATGGATAGCCAGGTTGGGACGCAACATCTGGCAGCGTTCCGCTGGCTCAAGGACGGAACAGCGTGTGGCAGGCGTTGCAGGTGGACTGCACGCGCTCGAGAGAACGCTTGGCCTCCGGGAAGTTCTTGTGCTTGGCCGCCTCCCCGACCGCGTTGGCCTGATCACGGAACTTGTCGACCAGACTCAAGTAAGTGGCCCGATCATTGGCGCTCAGGTTCAGGTCCTTACTGATCTCGGCCATACCGGAACTGGCCTGGGCCATGTTCGTTGCGACCTCGGAGAGCTGATCGGCGCGCCGCTGCTCTTCAACCGCACCCTGCTCAGATTCGGAGAGCGGATCGAAGGTGAGCTTGTGCATGAGATCCTTCAGCCGCTGGTTCTGTATGGCGTGCATGGCCGGCTTGCCGGTGTCCGCCAGACGCCGCTGATACCGTTGCTCCGCAGTCGGCCCGCATGAGGCGAGCGCCAGCACGATCAGCGCAAAACCGCCAACGCCGGCGGTAATCAGGGTGCGGCGGATGATCCGACGGGGAGACGGGAAGACCTCACGCATGATCTGCTCCTCCAACCTGAGTCCCTAGAGATGACCCTGCCTGGCAACGACGCCAAGTTCCGTGTGGGCAGGTTATTCCATCCATCCTCAGGATTCAAGCGGTTCCCGGCTCCGGGCGTCGAATTCTGCTTGCCTGAAGCCATGCCGGGATCAGCGAGATCGCCACCGGTCAAGCAACTTGCTGACCGAATTCTTGTCGAAGTCCTTGGGCTGCGGCTTGTCGAGCCCGGCCTCAAGCTGCTCGAAGGTCGGCGTCTTGGACGGTACTCCGTCGGCGGGGACTTCCAGACCCGCGACCCAGGCAACCGCGTTGAGCACGATCTTGCGGTAGTCGTCGTTCGCCCAGTTCCAATGGATATGCCCGCCGGTGAAGCCGAATCCCCGCCCACCGCCGGGTCGTTCGAAGACCCATGCCGTGTGCTCGGGCATGCCCTTGCGGGCTCGGACGTGCTGGTTTCCGCTGTGAAAGCCATCTGGCCGCTCGCGGGTGGCGTCCGGTGGAAGGGCCGTGAGAATCGGAGTGACCTCTTTCATGTCCTCCGGAAACCGCATGTGATAGTACCACTCGTCATCGATCGCGAACGGCCGGACACCGCGGGCGACGGGATGTCTTGGAAACTCCTTGTACTCGGCCGTCCAGAAGGGATTGACCGACCAGAAACCTTCGAAGTAGCCCCCGATCCACTTGAGAAAGCGGTCCCCGGCTTCGCCCTTGGGGACCTCGACCGCGTAGTGAAGACAGGCGAGGTTGACGCCCTTGTCGATCAGTGCCTGGACCTCCTTGAGATGAGGGATGATGGGTTGCCCGCCGCCACCGTCGGCGTAGATGACCACAGCGTTGGCATTGTCGAAAGCCGTCGGCTCTTTGGGCCAACCGTTGTGGTAGACCGTGGCCAGGATGCCAGGCATGTTCTCGTTGAGCAGCTTGGCCAACAACGCGCAGCCGGCGTTGTGTTCGTGTTCGCCATAGCCGTGACTGGACGGGCCGGCGACGAAAACGACTTTCCTCCTACCCTCCAGGGGAAGCCGTTTCAGCAAAACCTTGCGGAACTGGACTTTCATTGGCGGACCGGCGTGGAGCTGCAGAGCGATGATGCCGCTGAACCTCCTCATCTCTCTGTCCTCGTCGGTGGTATCGGACATGACCTGTCCGTTGATCTCGTGGATGAGCCGGTTGCCGCAGGCCACGATCCGGTAGAGGTTCCAGTCCTCCTTCTTGATCCGTTCACCGAGTTTGGCCCGGTCACCGACTTGGCCAGTGACCTTCGGTTTGTGGTCTGCGCCGATCACGACCTTGTCGCCCCGCGGGGCGATGATGCCGCGGTCGCGCTCGGCGTAGTGGGCCCCCGTCCATTCATTGGCTGCGTCCACGTCCGCCTGGTAGCCGCCGACCACCCACTTGCCGACCTGGGGCATCTCGAAACTGCGATACTGGACGCCGCTGTTCCCGCCGAAGATGCGGAACTCGAGCCTGAGTTCGAAGTCATCAACCAGGCCACCTCGCCAGATGAGGAAGGTGTTCAGCTTGATCGGCTTGTCGGCCGTGGTCTGCCCCGTGATGGCTTCGTCCTCAACCCGCCAGAGGTCGGGATCACCATCCCAGCCGGCTAGTGTCTTGCCGTCGAAGATCGGCTTGAAGCCGTCATCCCCCGCCGCAGCTGCTGGGGCAGGGAATACGCTCAGCACGACGAGGCCGCAAAGTACTTTCAGGGCGAGAATCCTTGGGGACATCCGACACCTCCCTCGGGGTATTGGGGGACACACGACCGATATCGCACCATAAGCGTAGCGTCCGCCTGGTGAGGACGCAAAGAAGTGTTTTGGGGAAACCACGCCTTCACGATGCCATGACGACGAAGCCCTGAGTTGACCTTAAGTCATTTATTTGAAGTGTTTTACATGTTCTTGATGCGGCCGTCGCCCATCCCTCCCCTTCGTCCGGCAGCACGACGGACGCCTGCAATATCGGGCGGACAGGGTGGGTGGCCCCCCGATTCGCGCGGCTCGGCCAATGACCACCGAGAAAACGCCGGACGACGAGGATAGGATTGATTAAGTCGCCGATGGGGGGGGGAAAGATGAGTCGTTTCATTCCATCAAATGTCATTGCTCACGCCGTCTGCCAGGCCGTCCGAATGACTCCCGAAGACCCCATGCCCACGGATCCCGCTGTCCACCTGTTTCGTCTCACCTATGGACTCACCGAATACGAACGCCTCGAAGTCATGCGCATGGTACGGTGCATGATGGCATCCAGTAGATCCTCCAAGATCTGACCAACAGACAGACCGCGACGACCGGCTGCTCCGAGACGAATTTCGGTGGCTGGTTTTCTCTACCTTACCTCACAGTCCCCGGCATCGATCAAGGTTCTGCCGCCCGGCTCTCGGGAGCTGTCGTGTTCGACTCGCCGGGTCGGCCGGTTTCCTCCGCCGGAGCCGTGGCCCCCGCCGGGAGCGGGAGATGCCGGGCAAGAAACTGATCGATCTTGTACCAGCAGTAATCGCTCACGCTCTGAGCAAGATCCATGGTGTGCGGCCATCCCGCGAGACGCACATATTCACAGGGAACATCGAGCTCCTTCAGCCTTGTCGCCAGGGCGTCGGCTTGCTCGATGGGCACGGTATCGTCGATCGTGCCGTGCAGAATGAGCGTCGGCGGAGCATCCCTGGTCAGGTGGGTGAGCGGCGACGCTTGCCGGTACATCGCCTGAGCCTCCTGGTATTGCCTGCCGCCCATGAAGCTGACAACCACGGGCTGCGAGCGGGCGAACGGAGTGGTCAGGTCAGTGGGCCCGTAGAAGTTGATCACTGCTTGGACCCGACTGCTCGCTCGGGAATTCTCCCCGTCGCCTTCCAGCTCTGCGACCTTGGGTGAGTAACCCAGCATCATGGCCAAATGCCCCCCGGCCGATCCGCCCATGGCTGCAATCCTGTCCGGATCCACGTGCAGGACGTTCGCGTTGGCCCGCAACCAGCGCACCGCGCACTTGACGTCGTGCACGGCCGCCGGGTAGGGGGCCTGGCCCGAGAGCCGATAGGAGACAGTCGCGGCCACGTAGCCTCGCTCCGCAAGCTTGATGCAGTAGGGTCGATAGACGGAACGATGCCCGCTCTTCCAGGCCCCGCCGTGGATCAGCAGAATCGCGGGTACATTCCTCTCCAGTTTCCGTGGTTGGTAGAGATCGAGCTTCAACGAAATGTCGCCGACGCGGCCGTACTCCACGTCGGGCTTGACGACGACGTTGGCCGGCGTCAGCGCCAAGAGGTTGATGAGTCTGACTTCCCCGCGCCCGATGGCCGCCTTCACCTCTTCGGTCGAGGCATAGCCCTTGGGAGGCGCCGGAGCCGATGTGGTCAGGGGGCGAGCCACCAGGCAGGTGGAGCCGGCAAGAACGATCCAACTGACCAAGCACAAACGCCGTGAAAGAGGCCGAGACGCGAGCATGGTGGCGATCCTCCTCGCTGGACTCCGTCTGGGAGACACAGCTACCCATACGCGAGAAAGGGCCACCCGTCCAGCGGCGCAGGCCTTCCGCTCTGACGTTTGGATGCACGCCGCAGGACCCAGTCGTTCCGGCACAGTCCTCCCCATGAGCAAGATCCTCCCATCCTGCCCAATCGAGTCACGCCCGGAACAGGCCACCAGCCGGGTGAACAGCAGGCCGCCGAGCACCCTTCCGGCCATGACCCGATTCGTGGATGCCCACGATTCTCGATTGGGCCGCAACCACCACTTGCATTCCAACCCACCAGGGCCCAAGATGTCGCCATGAGCCAGTTCTTTGCCAGGAAACCGCTTCAGATGCTGATGGACGAGATGGCCGGCGAACACCGCCTCCGGCGAGTGTTGGGCCCCATTCAGCTCACTTTCCTGGGTATCGGCTGTATCATCGGGACCGGCATCTTCGTGCTGACCGGCGTGGCCGCTCATGATAAAGCCGGACCGGCCCTGATGCTGTCCTTCGCCGTGGCGGGAATGGCCTGCATCTTCGCGGCACTGTGCTATGCGGAATTCGCCTCCATGATCCCGGTAGCCGGCTCCGCGTACACCTACGCCTACGCTACCCTCGGCGAACTGCTGGCCTGGATCATCGGCTGGGACCTGATCCTGGAGTACGGAGTGGCCTCGGCCGCCGTGGCCAACGGATGGTCGCATTACTTCCAGCAGTTCATCGGGATGTTCGGCCTCCATCTCCCATCTTTCCTGACCGTCGCTCCCTTTGATTTCAGTCCGGAGACCGGTCTGCCCCAGATGACCCGCAGCCTCATCGATTTCCCCGCCATGTTCATCGTGGTGGCCATGACGATCCTCCTGGTCATCGGGATCCGGGAAAGCGCGGGTTTCAACGCGATCATGGTGATCATCAAGCTGGCGGTTGTTCTTCTGGTCATTGTGGTTGGCTGGTCTTTCGTGAAACCGGAGAACTGGCAGCCATTCGCTCCGTACGGCTACGGCGGACTGAGCTTCTTCGGTACCACGGTCTGGGGCGACGTGAGCAGGGGCGGCGAGCCGATGGGGATGATGGCCGGAGCCGCAACCATCTTCTTCGCCTACATCGGCTTCGACGCGGTCTCGACGCAGGCGGAGGAGGCCCGTAATCCGCGGCGAGATGTCCCCATCGGCATCATCGCCTCGCTGATCGTGTGTACCGTCTTGTACATCGGGGTGGCCGCCGTGCTGACCGGCATGGTGCGCTACGACCAGATCGAGATCAACGCCCCGGTGGCGGCGGCTTTCAAGCACGTCGGGTTGCGCTGGGCGGAGTTCGTGATCTCGCTCGGCGCCCTGGCCGGCATCACCTCGGTCTTGCTGGTGCTCATGCTCAGTCAGCCGCGGGTGCTGCTGGCCATGGCCCGCGATCGGCTCCTGCCGCCGGCCTTCTTCGCGGCGGTGCATCCCCGGTTCCGGACGCCGTGGAAATCCAGCATCGTCACCGGCATCTTCGTCGGACTGATGGCCGCCGTTCTGCCCCTGCGGATTCTGGCTGAACTGGTCAATATCGGGACGCTTCTGGCCTTCACCATCGTGTGTGCGGCCGTTCTGATCATGCGCAAGACCCAGCCGAACGCCGAGCGGCCGTTTCGAGTGCCGTTCGCCCCCGTCGTCCCTGTGCTGGGCATGATCATGTGCCTGCTGCTGATGTTCTCGCTGCCTTGGCAGAATTGGGTGCGGTTGGGCGTCTGGCTGGCGGTTGGCTTCATCATCTACTTCGGATACGGCCGCTACCGCAGTGTCCTCGCGCCCAACCTCGAGCGGCTCATCGGAACACAGGGGGTCTCAGGTAGCGGTTTCCCGGTCGCCGAGATCGAGCAGCCAACCGAAGATCCTCCCCCCGGCCCCGCAGATGGCCCCCAGCCCCCACAAGCATGATCAGGGTCGTCGCCCGGGTACCTTCCCCAGGTCCCGATCAACCCTGGTGATGCCCGCACGTGACCTCAGACATGGGTGCCGGGGTCGTCCGAGCCCTGGTGACCCAAAGGCAATGGGGCCGGCCGCTGCTCGCTCAGCAGCGAAGCGGCAATCCCCACGACCAGGGCTCCACCGATGATCGCCAGCGAAGCCCCGGTCGGGATCTCGTACAGATCGGTCAGCAGCATCTTCACGCCGATGTAGGCCAGCAGAAACACCAGACTGCTCTTGAGATACCGGAACTTGTGCATCAGGCCCGCCAGGGCGAAGTACAGCGACCGCAGGCACAGGATCGCAAAGATATTCGAGGTGAAGACGATGAACGGGTCTCGGGTGATCGCGAAGATCGCGGGGATCGAGTCGATCGCGAAGAGAACGTCCGTGCTCTCGATGACCAGCAGGCAAACGAACATCGGAGTGATGGCCCGCTTCCCGTCGAGGTGGGTGAAGAACCGCTGGCCCTCCATCTTCTTGGTCACCGGATACAACCGTCGGGCCAGACGCACAAGAATGTTGCGGTCCGGCTCAACCTTCTCCTCACCGGCGAACATCATCTTCACGGCGGTGGCCAGCAGGAGCACGCCGAAGACGTAGATGATCCAGTGAAACCTGGAGATCAGGGCGGCGCCGGCCAGGATCATGACGCCGCGCATCACCAGGGCTCCCATGATGCCCCAGAACAGCACGCGGTGCTGATGCACCGCAGGCACGCCAAAATAAGCGAAGATCAAGGCGATGACGAAGATGTTGTCCATACTCAGCGATTGCTCGACAATGTAGCCGGTGAAGAAGTCGAGGGCCGCCTGCCGGCCAGTGGTGACCACACCGTTGTGCTCCGCCATGCCCAGCCAGTTGTGTTGGTAGATGAAGTACACCGCCACGTTGAAGGCCAGCGCCAGGAACGCACACAGACTCGCCCAGCGAAGGGCCTCCCACGTGCCAATCGTGTGGGCCTTGCGGTTCAGCACGCCCAGATCAAGGGCGAGCATGACCAATACAAACAGAACGAAGCCGATCCAAAGCCAAATCGCCATCGCTTACCTCGCGCGGGAATTGTCGTCGATGGCTTCCTTTCACGCCACCCGCTCCGACGCCGGAAAACCAGCCCCGCCGGCAACTCGAACCGGCCGATTCCTACCTGCACCGCCGACCGGCGAAACCCGGCTCGTTGGGACTCGCGATCGCAGGGCGGATCGGCCCACAGCCCGGGCCTGCGCGTCTGCCAGTATGGCACAACCAGCCCGTCGCCTGCCTCGCTGGCACGAGATCCAAAGGGGGTTGGGAAGCCCGCCGCCTCGTGTAACATCATGATAAAAAATGGTTTACGATCAATGGTCTTATACCCTGCCCTTCTGGCATCGAGCGTGCAGCACTCCAGTTAAACATCGGGGGACTCCCTGTCATAAGTGCAGGGCCGTCCCGCCAGCATGGATCCCGCTTGGTTGAGCTTTGAGGAGACTAAATGATATGGCAGTGAAACAACTGGCGTTTGGAGAGGAGGCGCGCAACAGCCTGCTGGTCGGCGTGGAAAAGCTGGCCCGGGCGGTCAAGAGCACGCTGGGACCTCGCGGGCGTAACGCGGTCATCGACAAGGGCTGGGGCGCTCCCAGCGTCACCAAGGACGGCGTGACCGTGGCCGAGGAGGTCGATCTCGTCGACAAGTACGAGAACATGGGGGCCTTGCTGGTCAAGGAGGCGGCCAGCAAGACCAGCGACATCGCCGGTGACGGCACCACCACCGCCACCGTCCTGACCGAGGCCATCTACAAGGAAGGCCTCAAGAACGTGATCGCCGGGGCCGACAACATGGCTCTGTGCCGCGGGATCAAGCAGGGCGTCGACGTGGCCGTCGAGCAGCTCGCCAAGTTGGCCAAACCGGTCAAGGTGACCGCTAAGTCCGACTTGGTCAGCGTGGGCAGCATCTCGGCCAACAATGACCGGGCGATCGGCGAGCTCCTTGCCGAGTGCTTCGAGAAGGTCGGCAAGGACGGCGTGATCACGGTCGAGGAAGGCAAGAGCGCCGACACCTACTACGACCTGGTCGAGGGGATGCAGTTCGACCGCGGTTTCCTCAGCCCCCACTTCATCACCGACCAGGACGCGATGGAGTGCGTGGCGGAAAAAGCCTATCTGCTGATCCACGAAGACAAGATCTCCAGCGTGACCAAGTTGGTGCCGCTGCTCGAGAAGGTCGCCAAGACCAAGCGCCCGCTCCTGATCATCGCCGAGGACGTCGAGGGCGAGGCCCTGGCCACGCTGGTGGTCAACAAGCTGCGCGGAATTGTGAGTGTCTGTGCGGTCAAGGCCCCCGGCTACGGCGATCGCCGCAAGGCTATGCTGCAGGACATCGCCATTCTCACCGGCGGCAAGTGCATCATGAAGGACCTGGGCATCGATCTGGACAGCGTGGCCATCTCCGACCTGGGCCAAGCCAAGAAGATCATCGTCGATAACGACAATACCACGATCATCGAAGGCGCCGGCAGCACCAAGGAAATCCAAGCCCGCATCGCTCAGATCCGCAAGGAAATCGACATCACCACCAGCGACTACGATCGGGAGAAACTCCAGGAACGCCTGGCGAAACTGTCCGGCGGCGTGGCCCAGATCAACGTCGGGGCGGCCACCGAGACGGAGTTGAAGGAAAAGAAGGCCCGCATCGAGGACGCCATGCACGCGACCCGGGCGGCCCTGGAGGAAGGGATCGTCCCCGGCGGCGGCGTCGCCCTGGTACGGTGCGTCGAGGCGGTCGAGGCGGTCAAGGCCGATGGCGACGAGCGAACTGGCGTCGAGATCGTGGCCAAGTCGCTGTCAGCCCCGCTCCGTCAGATCGCGGAGAACGCCGGGCGCGAGGGCGGCGTGGTTCTCGCCAAGGTGCAGGCGAAGAGCGGCCCATTCGGCTACAACGCCGACACCGATGCCTACGGCGATTTGGTCAAAGACGGGGTCATCGACCCGGCCAAGGTGGTTCGCGTGGCCCTTCAGAACGCCAGCAGCGTGGCTCGCATCCTGCTCAGCACCGACTGCATCATTACCGAGAAGCCCAAGAAGGCCGACGACAATGGCCACGGACACGGACATGGCGGCGGCATGGGTGGCATGGGTGGCATGGGCGGCATGGACGACATGATGTAAGCCCGCCCAGCTCTGTGAACGTGAATGAATGACCTGTTGACACACGAGGCCCGGTGCGACGGGCCGTCTGACTCAGGAGAATGAGACGATGGCAAAGGTGAATGTGAAACCTCTCGATGACCGTGTTCTGGTGTCCCAATGCGAGGCCGAAGAGAAAACCGCGGGCGGCATCGTTCTGCCCGATACCGCCAAAGAGAAGCCGCAGCGAGGGAAGATTGTGGCGACCGGGCCCGGTAAACTGCTCGACAGCGGCGAGCGCGGCAAGATGAGCGTGAGCACCGGCGATGAGGTCTTCTACGGCAAGTACGCCGGCTCCGACGTCGAGATCGACGGCACGAAATACGTTATTCTTAAGGAAACCGATATCCTGGCGATCATCGATCGCTGACCGGCTCGTGGCAGACGCTGACAGAACAAGGGACATCGCGAGGAGCGAAACGAAATGGCTAAACAGATGATGTACGAAGACGTCGCCCGCCAGAGGATCCTGCAAGGGGTCTCGAAACTGGCCGCGACAGTCAAGGTGACGCTGGGTCCAACGGGCCGGAACGTGATTCTCCAGAAATCGTTCGGACTGCCCCGCGTGACCAAGGACGGCGTGACGGTCAGCAAGGAGATCGAGCTGCCCGATCCGTTCGAGAACATGGGCGCCAAGATGGTCAACGAGGTCGCCAGTAAGACCAGCGATGTGGCCGGCGACGGAACCACCACGGCCACGGTCTTCGCCGAAGCGATCTACCGCGAGGGACTCAAGAACGTGACCGCGGGGGCCAATCCGATGGCCCTCAAGCGAGGCATCGACGGCGCGGTCGCGGTTGCGATCGAGAGCATCAAGAGCCAGTCGGTGAAGGTCAAGGGCGACGACATCACCAAGGTCGGCGCGATCAGCGCAAACGGCGACGCCGAGGTGGGCAAGCTGCTCGCTCAGGCCCTCGACGAGGTCGGCACGGAAGGCATCATCGAGATCGAGGAAGGCAAGAGCCTCGAGACCGAGAAGGAAGTGGTCGAAGGCATGCAGTTCGACAAGGGCTACATCTCCCCCTATTTCATGACCAATCCGAACACGCTTGAGTGCGTGCTGGAAGATGCCTACATCCTCATTCACGAGAAGAAGCTCAACAGCCTGCGCGATCTGGTGCCGCTGCTCGAGAAGCTCGTGACCACCGGAAAGCCCCTGCTGATCATCGCCGAAGACGTCGAAGGCGAAGCCCTCGCCGCCTTGGTGGTGAACAAGCTGCGCGGCGTACTGCAGGTGTGCGCCGTCAAGGCTCCCGGCTTCGGTGATCGACGCAAGGCCCTGCTGGGTGATCTGGCCATCCTGACCAACGGCAAGATGATCAGCGAGGACCTGGGCGTGAAACTCGAAAACGTCCAGATCTCCGATCTGGGGCAGGCCAAGAAGATCGTGGTCGACAAGGACGCCACGACCATTATCGAGGGCGCCGGCAAGAAGGCGGAAATCAAGTCGCGCTGTGACCAGCTCCGCTCGATGATCGAGAAGACCACCAGCGACTACGACCGCGAGAAGCTCCAGGAGCGGCTGGCCAAGTTGACCGGCGGCGTGGCCATCATTCGCGTCGGCGGAGCGACCGAGGCCGAGGTCAAGGAACGCAAAGACCTCGTCGAGGACGCGTTCCACGCTACCCGTGCGGCCGTCGAAGAGGGCGTCGTGCCCGGCGGCGGGTTGGTCTTCCTGAAGGCCATCGCCGCAGTCAAGAAGGCCGGTGACAAGGCCATCGGCGACGAGAAGGTCGGTTACGACATCATCGCCCGCGTCTTGGAGGCCCCGGCCCGCCAAATTGCCGATAACTCAGGTATCGATGGCGGCGTGGTCGTGGCCGAGATCCTCGAGAACGGCTGCAAGACCGGCTACGATGCCCGAAACGCGGAATTCGTTGACATGCTTAAGGCCGGCATCATCGACCCGACCAAGGTCGCCCGCTCGGCCCTGGAAAACGCGGCCAGCGTCGCCGGCCTGATGCTGACCACCCAGGTTCTCCTCACCAGTCTGAAGGACGAGGACAAGGAGAAAGAACTGGCCGGGGCAGTTCGGTAAGTCCGCGAGTTCAGGCCCTGCCCCAGTCGGCTCGCCGCCGACTGGATGCTCGGCATTGGTATGCTCGGGCTCCTGCAGAGCCCCGAACGCAGACGACGGACGGATCGAAAAGACCGAGACCAGCTGCCGTCCTTCGCGCTCCGGGCTCTGACTCCTGCGCCCCGGAGCAGGGGCCGTTCCAGATCAGGGCATGGTTGTTGAGATGTCGTCGGTGGCCGAAAAACGCGATTACTACGAGGTCCTCGGGGTGGCACGAGACGCCAGCCCCGACCAGGTCAAGAAGGCCTACCGACAGGCGGCACTCAAATACCACCCCGACCGCAACCGCGAGGACCCCCAGGCCGAGTGCAAGTTCAAAGAGGCGGCCGAAGCCTACGAGGTCCTCTCCGATCCAGAGAAACGCCAACGCTATGACCGCTATGGCCACCAGGGGCTCGACCGCCAGGCCGTCCATGACTTCAGCGGAATGGGTGTCGATGACATCTTCTCCATGTTCAACGACATCTTCGGCGGCTCGATCTTCGGCGGCGGCTCCGAGCGAAGGGGCGGGGTCGACCTCGAACTCCAGGTCAGCTTGACGCTGGAGGAAATCGCCCAGGGGACGGAAAAAACCATCGAGTTCGAGCGGCACGACGTCTGCGAGCATTGCAGTGGCAGCGGCTCGGAGCCAGGCTCGCCGAAACGAAACTGCCCGACCTGCGGCGGATACGGGCAGGTGGAGCAGTCCACCGGTTTTGGGGCCTTGTTCGGGCGGGTCGTGACCGCATGTCCGGCCTGCCGCGGGCGGGGGATGGTCATCGCGACCCCGTGTCGCCGCTGCCGTGGGAGCGGCCGGGAGCGGAAACACCGGGTGCTCGCGGTTCAGATCCCGGCCGGAATCCAGGATGGCCAGGGTGTCCGCGTGGCCGGCGAAGGCGAACCAGGGGAGTCGGGCGGCCGGGGCAACCTGCACGTGTACGTCCGCCAGGAGCAGCACCCGTTCTTCGAGCGACGAGGCGACGACTTGGTCTGCCGCGTGCCAATCAGCTTCCCACAGGCCGCCCTGGGAGCCAAGGTCGAGGTCCCTTCGCTCGACGGGCGGATCGAGCTGCGAATCCCGCCGGGGACACAGCACGGCCAGCTGTTCCGGCTGGCGGGCAAGGGCTTGCCCAGCCTGCGCGGACGGCGACCCGGCGACGAGATCGTTCAGGTCTGGATCGAGGTGCCCAAGACACTCAACAAACGCCAGGAAGAGCTGCTCCGCCAATACGCCGCCAGCGAAGACCAGTCGGTGCTCCCGGAGTCAAAGGGCTTCTTCGACAAGCTGGCCGACTTCTTCTCAAGTGGTAAGGAGAATCGTGAACAGAAGGGTGACTGATCGGCCATGGGTAAGAAGGACAGCAAGATCGTGATTCCCAGCGAGGACGAGCTGAAGGCCTATGCGGGCAAGCTCGACGCCGGACCGCAGACTGCCCCCGCGCACACCACTCCCGAGCCGGCCGCCGCCGCGACGGGGGCGGTGGACGCCGCGACACCGCCGCCTGCGGGTGAGGAAGAACTCGCCCAGGCGGGCCCTCAATCCGAAGTCGAGCAGTGGAAGGACAAGTACCTGCGGTCCAAGGCCGAACTGGCCAACTACCAGCGCCGCTCGGAGAAGGACCGGGCGGAGGCCCTCCGCTACGCCAACGCCAGCTTCGCCAAGTCACTGCTGCCCACCATCGACAACCTCGAGCGAGTCCTGGAGGCGGGGCAAACCCACAAGGACAATACCGACGCCATTCTGGACGGCGTCAGGATGACACTTCAAGACCTGCTCAAGGTACTGGCCGAACATCAGGTCGAACGCATCGAGGCGGAAGGGCTGCCGTTCGATCCCATGGTACACCAGGCCATGGTGCAACAACCCTCCGCGGATTGTCCCGACAAGACGGTACTGAAGGAGCTTGCGAAAGGCTATCGCCTTCTCGAGCGGGTGCTGCGGCCCGCCAAGGTGATCGTCTCCAAGGCCCCGGAATAGGGGAGAATACATGCCGACCTATGATTACACCTGTTCGTCCTGCGAGCATGCCTGGGAACTGTTCCAGTCAATCACCGCTAAACCGATCCGCAAATGCCCTCAGTGCGGCCGCCAAACAGCCCGGCGAATGATCGGCACAGGAGCGGGCATCCTCTTCAAGGGCTCCGGCTTTTACTGCACCGATTACCGCAGCGAGGGGTACGAAAAGGCGGCGAAATCGGAGTCGGATTCCTCGGCCGGCAAAAGCAAGGGCGAGTCCGGTGGTTCCGGGGCAAAGGCGACTACCGAGTCAAAGTCCACGCCGACGCCTGAATCCAAGCCATCGAAGAAACCGGATGACAAGTAGCCGGCCGGAGATCGACCGGGAGGGTGGCTGGTTATGCCTACGCTGCAATGTCCCATCTGTCAGCGACAGATTCGCTACTCCTCGCTCGAGGAAGTACCCTATCGTCCGTTCTGCGGCCAGCGCTGCAAGCTGATCGACCTCGGCAAGTGGCTGAACGAGGAATACCGCATCAGCGAGGAAGTGCCCGACGGGCATCGCCATCCACCGCAGGACAGAGCCCAGGCCCAGAAGGAGTAATACCCGACGATCAGCCATCGGCCGGCGGCAACCCGCCGGGACTGGTCCCGTTGGCGTTTCTCCGTCTGGTCGACGTCCCTTCCAGGCCTCTCCGCCGCCGCCCCCTTTGTGCCTGCCCCCTACGTATTGGCCTCGCCATGGCCGCGGCTTATAATGCGGCCGGTCAATGACGGGCGATTTCTTTGGCGGCATGCATGGGAGGATGCTTTCATGTCTGAACAAGTCAACGAGCTTCGCCGAATCAACTGGTCGGAGTGTTTCCCGTTCACCCGGATCTTCCGCACCTTCGGGATGGCCAAGTCTCCCGGCAAGCTGGCGATGGCCCTGGCCGCGGTCCTGCTCACCTGCCTGTGGGGCGGGATCCTGGACGGCCTGTGGTCATCCAAGCATCAGCCGTTGAGAAACGAAGTCGGGGCATTCAGTCAGGTCGCATCGCTTGATCAGTGGCGAGAAGGGAACCGCAAGGCGACCGTCCAGGCCCTTCGCCGCGTCTGCAACGAGGTTGGCGCAACCCTGCCGGTCAAGCTCGAAGAGGAATTCGCCCGGCAGCCGTCCAAAGTGATCAGCGATGTCCTCAAGGACATCAAGGCCAGGCACAAGAAGACGGTCGACGACTTGGCCGATCAGCTGGGCAAGGAGAAGAACCTGACCCAACAGCAGAAGCGGGAACGAACCGCCGAGAAGACCAAACCCTTGGTGACTGCCTATGCTCAAGTGAGAAACCTGCGGCCTCGCGGCGTGTTCTGCGGTTTCGCAAGCTACGAGTGCCAGGTCGGGCGGCAGTTGATGTACGCCGCTCGGACGCTCAACTTCACCGGCGGTCTGCAAGCAGCCTTGTCGCCACGCGGGTCCGGATCGAGTGGTCCGGCGTACCGGGACGTGGTGCCAGGAATGGCCAACGCCGCATTCGACCTCGCCCTGAACGCCGCCGACCGACCTCGAGAGCCGACCGCTGGCGGCTTCTTCACAGGGGTCCTCGATGACCAGGTGTTGGCCCGTGGCGAGGTCGGTGCCGTTCCGGCGGGCTATGGCGTCCTCCCGTGTGTGATTCTCGCCTTGCGCGGCGTTCAGTGGATGTGGTTGGAGCACACCCTGTACTTCTTCCTGTTCTGGATTCCTGCCCTGGTGATCTGGTCGCTGTTCGGCGGCGCCTTGAGTCGGATGGCGGCCCTGGATCTCGCTCGCGATGAGCAGATCTCGCCCAAGGCAGCCTTGTGCTTTGCCTGGCGAAAGCTGCTCGGATTCGTGTCCGCTCCGCTGGTCCCGATTGTCTTCATCGTCGCGATCGGCTTGGTCCACTTGCTGGGCGGCGCGTTCGGCTTCATTCCTTGGATCGGCGAGTTCATCGGCGGCATCATCGCTGGCTTGGCCCTGGTGGGCGGCGGCCTCATGGCCCTTCTGGCGATCGGAGCGGTGGCCGGCGGCGGGCTGATGTGGCCAACGATCGCGGCCGAGGGCTCGGATGGCTTCGATGCCATGAGCCGCAGCTACAGTTACATCTTCACTCGGCCTTGGCACGCGGCCTTCTACGCCGTGATCGCGGCTGTTTACGGGGCGATCTGCTATCTGTTTGTCAGGTTCTTCCTCTTCCTGGCCCTTCGGCTGGCCAGGGCATTTGTCGGGATGGGTATGGGCGTGTTCGCGGGCCTCCTGCAGTTCTGCGGTGCCGACGGAGCTGGCGATCGCTCAGCGGCCGGCGCGGCCTGGGCCCAGAAAGTGGATGTGATCTGGCCTGCGCCAACCTTCGCCAATCTGGCACCGGCCCGGATGCCATTAGGCGCCGATGGTTTGATGGAATCGGGCATGGCCTGGATGTTCCACATGTGGATGCTCCTGGTCGTGGCCTTGCTGTTCGCTTTCATGGTCTCGTTCTTCATGTCCGGCTCGACGGTGATCTACTTCCTGTTACGCCGGCACGTGGATGCCACGGATATCGACGACGTGTTTGTGGAGGAGGGCGAAGAGGGTGGCCAGCCATCGGCGAGCGGGTGCGCGAGCACCGCAACCGGGGGATCCGTCGCGGAACCGTCAAGCGGACCGGTCCCGAGCTCGGTGGAGTCGACCGGAACGCCAGGTCCGTCGACATCGACGGAACCGAAGCCGCCTGCCTCGGAACCGCCCGCCTCACCGCTGCCTTAGCTGGGCCGGTGACCGGCGGGTGCGGAGTCGGGCTTCAGGACGCGAGACCGGCAACTGGGGGAAACTCGATTGGGTTTGACCAGGTTCGATCCCGCCGCCGGGGGGACCGGCTGTGGATTTGATGGGGTGACGATTGGCAATGGATTATGAAATCGCCAGGGGGAGCGGCAGGTGCACGGCAACGGCACGTGAATTGGCCGAAGGCGAGGTGTACTACGCGGTGCTGTTCGAGACGAATGAGGGATTCGAGCGGCGGGATTTCGCCTCCGATGCCTGGACTGGCCCGCCGGAAGGGCATTTCTGCTACTGGCGGGCCAAGGTGCCGCCTCGGCATCGAAAGCCCAGCACGGTGGTTGTCGATCATGCCCTCCTGACCAGCTTCTTCTGTCGGCTCGAGGACCACAAGTCGGAGCTGCGTCAGCAGTTCCGCTTCGTGCTCGCGCTGCTCCTGATGCGCAAGCGGATTCTCAAGCTCGACGGCACGGTGCGAGAAGGCGACCGGGAGTCCTGGCGTCTCCGCCTGGTGGCCGATCAGAGTGAGCATCTGGTGCTCAATCCGCGGCTCAGCGACGAGCAGATCGAGCGGCTCAGCGCCCAGTTGACCGCGATTCTGAGCGGCGATGCCATGATGATTGAATCGTTGGTCAACGAGGAGGAACTTGGGCCGGCGGACTCGAACGGCGCGCTGCCGGTTGTCGCCGGTGAGGGCTCGGTCCCCGGTCCGAAAGCGGCTGCCGGTGGTGCAGATCGCCCGGATGAACCGGCCACGTCGCTCGATGCCGAGACCGACGTCGCTCCTGAAAGCGAGGACCCCGTTGCGCGCACATAGGCTGGTCGGCGGAATCCTGCTCCTGGCCGGAGGCATCGCTGGGTGCCCCCCACGCGAGGTCATGCGCCCCACCCTGGCCCCGGATGCTCCCAAGGCCACGGTCATCGCTCGGGTCAATGAGAATGCCGACGCGATGGACTTCCTGCTGCGGGCCGGCGGCGTCTCCGCCACGGGCGAGTTCCTGCGCGAGGGTCATCGCGAGAGCTTCCACCTCACCGGTACGCTGCTCTATCGCAAGCCCATGAGTCTGTACCTCAAGCTGGAGCACATC
This sequence comes from Phycisphaerae bacterium, assembly GCA_018003015.1. NCBI lineage: Bacteria > Pseudomonadati > Planctomycetota > Phycisphaerae > Phycisphaerae bacterium. The sequence continues at coordinate 29,096 of JAGNEZ010000056.1, forward strand.
GGCGGCAGTATCGAGGCCGGCTCTAACGAACAGGAGTTCTGGTTTTGGGAGAAGGTGGATTCTCCACGATACTCGTGGGGCATGCATGAGTATATGCCTGACGACGCGGACACCGATATCCCCCTCCGCCCCGATCTGCTCGTCGAGGTGCTCGGTTTCGGCGGCTTGCCCGAGGATACCACCGGCCCCCAGGGCCCGCTTTTCTGGGTCGGCCCGCAGCATTGCGAGCTGATCTTCATGGATCGCGGCGAGGACGATCAGCTCTACATCACCAAGACGATCGACCTGGACCGCAACGAGCCTTTCTTGGTACGCTCCGTGGTGTTCTTCCGCTCAAATGGACGGCCGTGGATGCAGGCCAAACTGTCGGACTACCGCAAGGTCGAGGGTGGTGGCATCGTGATGGCCCCGCACAAGATCCGGATGGACTGGCTGCCCGATCGTGGCTGGCTTGAGCTCAAGTTCGACAACACCAAGCGGTTCGATAACGCCGCCGCCGAGAAGCGGTTCCGTTCGCCGCGCCAGCTCGGCTACGATTTGGGGCGGGAAGTCAGGGTGGATGGTCCTCGCGTGCTGCCCCGTCGGCCCGCGCCGGCGCCGGCCGCTACCCCTGCTCCTGAAGAGGCTGAGTCGTCCTGATGCCTTTGCCTGTGCTGCCATCGGTTCCTTCACGCATGGATCGGCTTGCTGCCGCATGCGCCCTTTCGGCACTTCTGGGCATGGCCGTCGGAGCCTCCGGCGCGGAGAAGACTCCCGCAACGAAGCTTATCGCGGCGGGCAATGACCGTGTCCTCTGGCTGGCCGTCGGTCAGTGGGACTCACAGGACAGAACCTACGTCTATCGCTTCGCCTTGCTGGATGAACTCGTGACCCCCATCCGCTCGGTGAGCAATCTAGCGCCGCAGCGAGGTCGCATCGATCGGTGGGCGGTGGCGGGCAAACGCCTTCACGTGTTCTACGGCAGAGATGCGGTGTTCAGGGCCGACGGCGCTCACTACAGCATCGAGTGGAGCGGCACTTCAGGACGATCGCAACAGTTCTCCGAGGCTGACCGGGAGCGTCCGTTGCCGGGTCCGGTGATGCCGGCCGCGGTGGCGGGTGAGTCCGCGGCCCGAGCCCCGCGCCTCTGGGCCCTGGTGACCGCCGAAACCGCCGCCGCGGTGGAAACCGGATGGATGCGGGATCAAGGTGGGGCGACTTCCCGGGCGGCGGAACAACCGGATCACGAGTCGCTTTCTCCGCCGCTGGCGGATTCCGCACCGACTCGAGAGAAGAGCAGTGAGGCCTTCTACCACCTGGTCCAGTATGACGGCACTGAGTGGCGGCCCGGCTTCGCGGCGACGCCGCAGTGTCCCACCAGCGAGCGGGTGTGGCTGACACTGGTCGAGGATCGGTTCTACCTCCTGTGGCAGCGGCGGACCAGCGACCGCGTGATTCACTCCGCCTACTGTGAGCAGGATCGCTCGCGGTCGGGTGTGCCGCGATGGATTCAGGGACCCACCCTCTCGCTCGGACAGACGATCGTGAACGGCACGGCCCTGGTGATCAACCGCCGGCTGGTCTTTGAAGCGATGGTCGCTGCGGGCGAGGGAACCGACCGCCTGGTGTGCCGGGGTTGGTTGTGGCAGCCGTCCGCTGACGGCACGGGTGGTTGGACTCCGTTGCCCGCGCTGTCAGAACCTGCCGAGGTGAAATCCGAAGGTGGTGAAAGGAGTTCTAAGGTTCCTGAAAGCAAGCCCGGCGAGCTGCGGTTGCCACCCGGCTCGACGGTGAGCGGCAGCCGGGATCAGCTGGCCGTCGTTCGCCCGGTTGAGCAGGAAGCCGAGGTGGCTTTCTTCTCGCCTACTGCAGGCGGGCCGCCGAGTTCGGCCTTCAGGAGAGTACCCTTGGCCGCGGCGAATCCGGCCACTGCTGCCCGCCGCGGCCTGTATGACCTCATGGCCACCATGGTCGTTGTGGCCCTGCTCGCCCTGGTTTTCTGGCGGAGGCAGGAAAGCCTGGCCGTGCCGGTGCCCTTGCCGGTGGGCACCCTGGTGGCCGGACCCGGGAAGCGGGCCCTGGCCGCGGCCATCGACATGATCCCTGCGGCGGTCGTCGTGGCCGTGTTCTGGCGAGAGGACCTTTTCCCGCACCTGAGGCAATTGTGGGCCGCCTCGGCGGCCTACGTCGCGGGCCAGCACGATACCCTCGAAGCCCTGGTCACTCCGGACTCCCTGGTATGGGCCTGGGTGTGGTTCCGCCTCCTCTACGTGGGCTACTGCATCGCCTGCGAGATCATCATGCAGGGTACGCCGGGCAAGAAACTGCTCAGCTGCCGCCTGCTGACTGAAGACCTCGGAAGCCCGAACGGCGTCCAGGTGGTGATCCGCAATATCACCAAGCTGATCGAGCTGGAGCCGACTCTCCAGATCTGGCCTTTCATGCTGGTCATCTTCTTCACCCGCAACCGCCAGCGGTTGGGCGATCTGCTCGCTCGCACCATCGTCGTCGATCAGCAGTACGAGAGCCTCGAACCTCCCGAACAGGATCGCGAGGACGAGGGATGACGATCGCGGGGCCGAGCCCGTCGGCCGGAGAGCAGAATCCTCCCCCCTGGCGATCGCCCGGCCGATCGACGTCGCTGCCGGGGCGGAGAGCGCCACCTGGCGGACGACGTCGGGCCAGGATCACCGGTGCCGGCTGATCGGTTTGACCGGCCTGCTCGCCTGGTCGACGGTCACCTGCCCGCCAGTCAGCCTGGCCAGAGCAGTTCCCGACGGGCCCCGCGAAACACTCCCTCCCAGTCGAAGGCCGGGCCGGGATCGACCTTGCCCTTGGATTCATGCCAGTGACCCATGAATCCGGAAAACGCGGCCTGCTCCTCGTTGGTGAACACGTCCATCCGAATGCTGCCGTCCGGATTCCGCGGCGCGTCGAGGGTCATCTTGGGAAAGATGCGGCGCATGGTCGCGACCAGCTTGATGAGGGCCGCGTACTGCTCGGGTGTATAGTCGTATTGCCAGACCTCGCGGCCGTTGATCGTGCCCTTGAGCAGTTCCTTGCGAGCGGGCCTGCCGACGAAGCTTGGCGTGCGAATGCCGGTCTCCTTGACCTCGGGCGGGAAGGTTGCCACCGGCCAGCCGTCGGCGCCGAGGCTGTACCATTTGTCGAGCGTGGTCTTGGACTTCTCCCCGTAGGCCCCGATGTTGGCGATCTCGACGCCGACGCTCCGGTCATTGGCCGTGCCGGCATGCCATGCCCGCTCCTTCAGGTCGAGCGTCTGGTAGAGCGTTCCGTCCAGGTCGAGCAGGAAGTGCACGGAGAGCCCGCGCATGTCCTGTAGAACCTGAAAACACCTTCGAGAGGTTCCACAGACGTCGTAATGGAACACGAACTGGTCGACCTGCTCCTGGAGATTGGCCAGCGTCCAGCCCTCCCTGGCGACCTTGGCCTGGAGTTCGGCGGGCAGGTTTCGCCGGTCGCCGAAGCGGCTGGGGCTGTCCTTGTCGACCGGGTTGGTGGGCATGATCTTGTCCGGCTCGAAATGGCGATGGGCTTCGTAGGCATCATAGCCGCCGGGATCCAGCCACAGCACCACCGGGGTACCGGCGTGGAAGAGCTGGCCGCAGACCACGATCTCGTCGCCGTGACGGTTGAGGTGGTCGCCGGGACGGATGCAGCCGGTGGCCGCGGTGAGCAGAAGCGTCATCCCTGCGATACCGACACCGTGACTCAGTCCTAGACGCATGGTCAGCCTCCTCGGCGCCAAACCCACGGTCTCTTTCGGGCGCGCCGGTTGTATTTCAACCGCTCGGGGCCGTGATCGCAAGTCGGGCGACTTGTGATTGGGGAGGCCGCCGCCTATGATGGGCCCGAAGTCGTCGTTCATTCGGGGAGGATCTCGGTCATGACCAGTCTGCTCAAGTGGGGCCGACAGGGGTTCGTCCTGGCGGTCATGGTGTCCATGGGGTGGGCTTGGACGCCGACGGCCACGGTCGGCGCGGCGGTTGCGGATTTCGCTTTTCTGCAGATCAGCGATATCCACGTTTCGCCTCGGCCGGCAGGGGCTCGCAACGTGGCGGAGCCGGATCTCAGCGCGGAAGGATTGGCCTGGTTCGCCGAGCAGGCCGTCAGACCGCAGGTGCTCACCGCTCAGGGAATCACCACCCCGCCGCCCGCTTTTGTGCTGGCCACCGGTGACATCTGCGAGTACGGGGCCATCGCGGGGACTTGGGACGTCGTCGAGCGGTACTTCGCCGCGGTGAAGCTGCCCATCTACCTCACCGCCGGCAACCATGACTACACCTGGGCGGGCATCATGCCGATCATCGCCAAGGCCTATGGCTACGATCATTACTCCTTCGACGAGTTCGGATGCCATTTCGTGTGCATCGAGACAGCCACGCCCCAGGAGCCGCTGCCGTGCATCGATCAGCGAACGGTTGCCTGGTTGGCCAAGGACCTCAAGCCGGTGTCTGCCCATATGCCGGTGATCGTGTTCTGCCATCATCCGCCCTCCACGACGGAGTTTCCCCAGCCGCAGGATCCCGTGCGGCTGCAGGAAGCGCTGAGCGGGCACAACGTCGTTTTGCTGCTCATGGGCCACGGGCACGGCGTCCGTCACGAGAAGCTCGGTCCGATCGACTGCGTGATGGGCGGATCGACCTACGGCCCCAACACCGGCTATGGGATCGTGGCGGTGACCGACGGCGTGCTCCGCGTGGCATACAGGTTCAAGGATGCGGCCAAACCGATGCAGACGCTGGTGGAGAAATCCCTTGCGGCTCCGAGACTCCCATCGGTTGAGATCGTGGATCCCGGACCGCAGACTCTCATCACCGGCCCGGCAATCGATATCTGCGCGCGTGCGCCGGTGGGCGGAGAACTCCGACTGACTGCCGCTCTCAATAATAACCACACGCAAGCCGTTCCGCTGGTACCGGCGGAATCCGTTTTCCGGGCCAGGTTGGCGGTGGGTGACCTGCTGCCCGGGGCCCACGTCGTACACCTCCAGGTCACGGCCGGTGCTCTCAAGCTGGATCGCCTGGCGTCGTTTGTCTATGCGCCGTCCGATTCGCCTGTGGGTGAGTGCCGAATCCAGCTTGACTCCGGCAGCAAGGCCCGGCCGCTTGCCGTCGGCGACGAGGTCATTGTCGCGGGCACCGATGGACGAATCGTGGCCGTCCGCGCGGGGGATCCGGCAGGTGGTCCGCGGATCGTCTTTGACGGCAAATCGTCGATCTTGCACGAGCCGGCTCTGGCGGATGGCGTGCTGTACTTCGGCGCATCCGACCGGATGGTCCATGCCGTGAGTCTGGCCGGCAAGCACCTGTGGAAGACACCGGTCAAGGGCTGCGCCCTTGGGACGCCGGTCGTTGAGGGCGGCGTGGTGTACGTCGGAGATCTGGAAGGTGGTGTGACCGCGATCGATCGCCAAGGCGGGGAGGTGAGATGGTCTAAGCCGCTGGCGGTGTTCAGTATTGAGATGCCGCTGAGGCTCCATGGCGGCGTGCTCTACTTTGGTGCCTGGGATGGTCATGTTTACGCGGTCGACGCCGCCACCGGCGTGCTCAAGTGGAAGGCGATTGGCCCGGCGGGCCAGAACCATCCCAAGCAGAAGAATCGATACTACAGCCCGGCCGATTGCCCCGGCATTGTTGTCGGCGACCGGGTGTTCTTCACCGACCGGGCTTACCAGCTCGGCAGCTACTTGCTGGACGGCAAGTACTTGGGAGACATCGCCGAGGATGTGGCCGCCATCGGACCCACCGAGGACGGCAAGGGTTTCTACGCTCGCGGGCTGGCCAAGGGATTGACCCGATACGACGGGGCGGGTAAGCAAGTGTGGACTGAATCGGTGCCGATGGGCCGTTTTCCCTGCCCGCCGACGGAGGTGGGCGGCGTGGTCTACGCATGCTCCAATGTTGGCGTGCTCCGGGCTCATGATGGCGCGACCGGCCGGCTGCTCTGGGAGTATCAGGCCACGCCCGGCACTTACGTGATGGCCCCGGTGGCGGTCGATGACCAGGGACGAGCGATCGTGATCGGCATGGACGGTACACTGGTCCGTGTTGCGCCGGTCAAGCCACGATAGCGGTGATTGAAACGGAAGTTCCATGAGTTGATTCAAGGAGAACGACGATGCGAATTGGTGTGAACCTGATGCTCTGGACCGGATGCTACACGCCCAAGGACGTCAAACTCGTCGATAAGGTGGGGAAGCTGGGCTTCGATGGCGTCGAGTTCCCGATGTTCGACGCTGCCCAGGTGGACATAAAGGGTACCAAGAAGGCTCTGGAAGGAAACGGCCTGGGCGGCACGGTGTGCACCGTGCTGGTGACCGGTTCGTTCATCAGCTCGCGGACGGCCGATCGCAAGAAGGCCGTAGACCACGTCACCAAGGTGCTCAAGGTCAGCAAGGCAGTCGGCATGGAATCGGTGGCCGGCCCGTTGTACTCGCCGGTCGGCTATCTCACCGATCGCGGCCCGAATGCCGCCGAGTGGAAGAATGCGGTCAAGTGTCTCAAGCAGGTTGCCAAGGTGGCGGAGGATCTCGATCTGCCCATCGGCATCGAGGCGATCAACCGGTTCGAGACCTACTTCCTCAATACCCAGGCCGACGCGACCAAGCTGTGCAAGGAGATCGGCAGCGACTACGTCGGGGTGCACTACGACACCTTCCACGCCAATATTGAGGAGCGCGATCCGGTTGCAGCCCTCAAGGCTATCGGCTCCACGTGGCTCAAGCACGTGCACGCCTCGGAGAACGATCGCGGTGTCCCGGGCACCGGCCACGTGCCCTGGGATGAGACCTTCAAGACGCTCAAGGCTCTCAAGTACGATGGTTGGATCAACATCGAGAGCTTCCTGCCGGCCATCAAGGAACTTGCCCGGGCCGCGAGTATCTGGCGTCCGCTGGCCAGGAGCGGCGATGACCTGGCCACCCGCGGCCTCAAGTTCCTCCGCAAGTACGTGAACTAGTCCCTGCGGAGGCGGGATACCGGGAGAAGCAGCGGGGGCGCGACAGCATCGAAGGCAGGCGGGTGTCGTTCGAGGACGGGGCCCGCCTGCTTGGTCGTTTTGGCTGTCTGGTTCGAGACTCTACAGATTCAGGGGCGGGACGTTGGCTCCACGGTTCTTTCGAGAGGGCGGTCAGATGAACTCGATGGGCCCGGTGTCGGGGACGAGGCCGGCTTGGTGGCCGCGGGAGAGTAGCTCGCGGATTGCCGCCCGACCGCGGTCGCCGTAGTCGAGCGTCCAGGCGTTGACATACATACCCACGAACCGGTCGGCGAGATCGTGACCCATGTCGCGGGCGTATTGCAGAGCGTGATCGACGGCCTCGCGGCGATGGTCGAGTGAGTACTGGATGCTGTTCTTCAGGATGGTCGCGATTTCCCGCATGGCCGGTCCGCCCAGGTCGCGGCGGATGACGTTGCCGCCGAGCGGCAGTGGATAGCCGGTCTGCTCCTGCCACCAGACGCCCAGATCCACCAGGCAGTGCAGCTTCTGGTTTGGGTAGGTGAGCTGGCCCTCGTGGATGACCAGTCCCGCGTCGGCCTTACCGGCAGCCACGTGGTCGAGGATCTGGTCGAACACGACCAGTTCGTATTCGAAGCGGCCCTTGCCCAGGAGTAGATTGAGGGCGAGGAACGCGGTGGTCATGGTGCCGGGCACCGCGATGCGCTTGCCCTTGAGCGTTTGCCAGTCGCCCGGTTGGCGGGCCACAAGCATGGGACCGTACCCGTCACCCATGCTCGAGCCGCAGTTGAGCAGGGCATATTGGCCCGCCACGTAGGGATACGCATGAATACTGATCGCGGTGACATGCAGTTCGCCGCGCAAGGCGCGCTCGTTGAGGGTCTGGATATCCTGCAGAATGTGCTCGAACCGCCACCGTCCGGCATCGACGAGGCCCTTGGCGAGCCCGTAGAACATGAACGCGTCATCCGGGTCGGGACTGTGGCCGAGAAGTAATTCATGGTTCCGCATGGTATTAGGCAGCAGTCAGCGATCAGCGGTCGGCACGGGACAGCCTCAACGTGGTTTTGTCGCCTTTGGTCATGAGCCGTCGCATCCTTCCTTTTCTCGGATTCCGATGGCCGTTGCGGCCGCGTAGTGTTCGGTGTGGGTGATGGAGACCAGGATGCGGACGATTCCCAGTCCGGCGGCCACACGTCCGCATTCGCCGGTCAGCGTGACCTGCGGCTGGCCGGCACGGTCGTTGAGGATCTCCATATCCCGCCAGGCGATCTTACCGCGCCAGCCGGTGCCGAGCACCTTGAGGATGGCTTCCTTGGCGGCGAATCGCCCGGCCACGGAGGGCACCGCGTTCTTATATTGATGAACATACCTGGTTTCGGCGGGGGTGAGCAGGCGGTCGAGAAACCGGTCTCCGTACCGCTGCCAGATCCCCTGGATCCGCTCGCATTCCACCAGGTCGATACCTTGGGCGACGATCGTCATGGCCGCCCTAGTCTAACCTGACGCTGGTTGCCTGTCAGGTAGCGGCCGCGGTCGCCCGATCCAAGCCCATTTCGGAGGGGACACATGGTTGAGGGTCATGGTGTGATGATCGAGATACGGCGTCCCTCTTGCAGTCATCAGCTAGGGTTTCCCGCGACGGCGGTCGGGAAGAAGGCTCGCTGTCCTTCCTGAGGGCTCTTCACTTTTCAAACGGCGGCAGTTGTCGGTGAGCTGTGAGCGTCCGGGCGTCAGCGTTGGGCCGGGCAAGCCAGGCGCTGATGGCTGAATGGGTTTCTCAAACGAACCCATTGTCGCGGCTGCTGAACCGCGTTTTCAGCCCTGCCAGGGGCTTTTGCCCGGTCGTTCTCCCGGATTGCGGGGCGCCAAACGAAGCCATTGGCGCAGCCGGAAGGTTCCGACAATGACCTACTCAAGAACACCTCGTGTGTCCCGCGGATGGTCGGAGAATTGGGGCGGCGTAATCCTTCGCCTTCTTGGAGCGGGGTGGTGGAGCGGTGCGGTGGCGGGCATCAGTTGTTTAGTTTGGCTGAAGGAACGACGAATGACGCCGACCCCAAGTCTGGCCTGGATTTCCGTCCGCGTGGAGCTGGCGGGCTTGCGGAGGGCGTTTGATCCACTATCATGCAGACCGGTCGCGTCAGGGTTGCGCACGGCCGCGGTGCAGGAATCCGGACGGCGTAGACGGCCGGCCGTCACGACGTTGGAATCTCCACAAGGTCATGAAATGGCGGGGTTTGCGTGTCGCCGGACGAGCTACTGGAAGGATTGACCGAGCCACAGCGGCGGGCCGTGACTCACGGTAACGGACCGCTCCTGGTCCTGGCCGGGCCCGGCAGCGGCAAGACCCGGGTGATTACTCACCGGGCGGCTTACCTTGCCCAGACCGCCACGGATGCGTATCACCTTTTGGCCATCACCTTCACCAACAAGGCGGCCAACGAAATGGCCTCGCGGCTTGACCGGCTTGGGGTCGGGGCGGGGATGACCTGCTCGACGTTTCACTCGCTCTGCGCCCGGCTTTTGCGGATGTACCACGATCGGGCGGGGCTCCAGCCGAACTTCACCATCTTCGACACTGCCGACCAGACGGCCGCCATGAAGGACGCCATCGGTCGGGCCAACCTCTCCACGGACCACTACCCGGCCGCCGGCATCCTAAGCATCATCAGTCGGGCCAAGAACGACATGGTGACCGCTGACGAGATGCGGGTCAACGCGCGTGGATTCCGCGACGAGGTGTTTGCCGACCTTTACGTTGGGTACGACCAGATCCTGGCCGAGCAGAACGCCCTGGATTTCGACGATCTGCTGATCAGGGCAGCCCGCCTGCTGAGCGAGCACCCCGACCTCCGCGACCAGCTTGAGGACCGCTATCGGTACGTGCTGGTGGACGAGTACCAGGATACCAACCGTGCCCAGTATCTGATCGCCCGGGGTTTGGCCCTCAAGGGCGCGAACCTGTGCGTGACCGGTGACCCCGACCAATCGATCTACAGTTGGCGCGGGGCTGACATCCACAACATCCTGCAGTTCGAGGGAGACTTCCCCAACGCGACGGTCGTCCGGCTGGAGCAGAACTACCGCTCGACACCGCGGATCCTCGCCGCCGCGGACGCGCTCATCGCGAACAACCACAAGCGTAAGGAGAAGGCCCTGTGGACGGAGAACGCCGATGGTCCGGCGGTCCGCGTGGGCGAGTGCGAAGACCAGCATGCCGAAGCCGGCTTCATTGCCAGGGAGATCCGTCGGCACGTTGAGGAAGGCGGGCGGTTCGGCGATGTGGCCATTTTCTACCGTATCAACGCGCTCTCGCGCAACCTGGAGATGGCCCTGCGCGGTGCACAGATACCCTACCAGATTGCCCGCGGGGTGGCATTCTACCAGCGGAGGGAAATCAAGGACGTCCTGGCCTATCTGCGGGTGGCAGCCAACCCGCGTGACCAGGTGTCGCTCCTGCGAATCATCAACGTGCCTACTCGGGGTATCGGCAAGACCACGGTTGACCATCTGGTGGCGGCGGCTACCCGCACTGGCCAGACCGTGCTTGAGGTTCTGGCCAAGCCCGATCAGGTGCCCGGCGTCTCCCGTGCCGAACGGCACCTGAAGTCGTTTGCCGTGTTGATGAGCGACCTGGCGACGACTGTCCGTCACGGTTTGCTCAAGGATGCCGTGGAGTTCGTGGTTCGGAACAGTGGCCTGATTGCGATGTGGGACAAGGGCGAGGACAATGATGCCCTGGCCAACGTCGAGGAACTGATCAACGCGGCGGCCGAGTACGACCAGCAGCATCTCGACGGCAGCGGCTCGCTGACCGACTGGCTTCAGGGGATCAGCCTGGTGAGCGACGTGGACGCGATCGACGAGGAGAGCGGGGCGGTAACCATGATGACCCTGCACGCCGCCAAGGGGCTGGAGTTTGACACGGTGTTCCTGACCGGCCTGGAGCAGGGTCTGCTGCCTCATGAACGTAGTGCGATGGACTTGTTTGAGCTGGAGGAGGAACGCCGCCTGTGCTTTGTGGGCATGACCCGGGCCAGGCGCCGCCTGACCCTGACCCACGCCAGGTGGCGTGATTTTCGGGGGATGAGTGAGCGCCGGGCGAAGTCCCAGTTTCTCCACGAACTGCCCAAGCGCGGGATCGAGAAGCTGCGGATCGACATCTCTGGTGCCGGGGCTGGGGAGGACGAAGAGCCGGACATGCCGGCGTCGTCGGTCGACTATCTGGCGTGGCGCAAGGGGCAACTGGTTCGGTCGGCGCGGTACGGCATTGGCCGGCTGCTCTGGATCCAGCCCCGCAACCGCCAGACGTATGCCGGGGTAAAGTTTACGTCGTTCGGCGAGAAGACACTGGTGTTGGAATACGCGAACCTGGAACTGGTGGAAGAAGAAGCGGACTAGATCATGAACATGAAAGAGGCTTTGCGGTTGGACACTCCGTATGTTCTGGACGACCGTCTTGGCGACCATCGCCTGACCCGGGCGGATCTGACCGACCTGGAACCGCAGGTGCGGACCATCCTGAAGGAGATTGCCTCCGAGCGCAAGCATGGCAAGCATCGTTTTCGCGATTTGCCGCAGCTCAGGCTTCAGGTGGAGGAGATCAAGGCGCTCGTCACCGACTACCGCCCCAGCACGGACAACATGCTCGTGCTGGGCATCGGCGGGTCGGCCCTAGGCAACATTGCCCTGCAGACCGCCCTCAACTCGCCGATCTACAACCTGCTGCCCGACGACCGGCGTCGCGGTCCCCGGCTGTTTGTGCTCGACAACGTCGACCCCATAGCTTGCGAGGCGGTATTCCAGTATGCCGGTTGGGATTGGTCGCGCACCCTGGTCAACGTGATCAGCAAGTCGGGTGAGACGGCTGAGACGTCGGCCCAGTTTCTCATCGTTCGCGACCGGCTGATCAAGGCCCTTGGCGAGAAGGCCGCTCGTGAGCGGATCGTGGTGACGACCGACGCCGCCCAAGGCACGATGCGCTCGATTGTAGAACGGGAGAAATACCGGTCATTGACCGTTCCTGACGGCGTCGGCGGGCGATTCAGCGTGCTCTCGCCGGTGGGGCTGTTTTCCGCGGCCATGTGCGGCATCGACATTGAAGCCCTCTTGGCCGGGGCCGCTTCGATGGATGAACCGGTCAGTGATACCCACCCGGCCGAGAACATCGCCGCCCGGATCGCCATGATTCACTATCTTTACGAGCAGCGCGGCAAACCCATGCACGTCATGATGTCCTACAGCCAGCAGCTCAAGGATTTGGCCGACTGGTACCGCCAGCTTTACGCCCAGAGCCTGGGCAAGATCCGGCCCAACGCCGGCCAGTGCGTTCTCCCGGCGCACGTGCCGCCGTTGGGCCGGATACTGACGAGGCTCTCGGCGTAAAGCTGGCGGTACCAGTCGG